>CAYIRV010000033.1:0-10260 GCA_964365865.1 uncultured Thermodesulfobacteriota bacterium
TGGCAGAAGACATCACGCCGTATCTGAGATACGAAAGCCTTGATATTGACTACGCCGACCCGTACTTCAAAGACCTCGTTGGCGGCGTGGACAGGCGCCAGCATATCGCGGGCGTAAGGTACGACATCGTTGACAGGAGCGCAATCAAGGCCCAGGTGAGGAGAGACGGCTCAAGGGGAGGAAACACCTTTAATGTGTTCGAGGTCCAGTGGACATTCAATTTTTAGGCCATGAAAGCGTTTAAAGCCATACTTATATTCGCGGCCCTCTTTTTATTCGCGCCGTCTGCGGGTTCCGAAGGGATAGCCGTTATCGTGAACAACACAGGGCCTCTTAGCGGCCTTACCGAGTCTGACATAAAAGACATCTATCTCGGGAACATCAGGTTTGTGGAGGGCGTGAAGATTACGCCGCTACATTACAAGGAAGGCCCGGTCAAGGACGCATTTCTCAAGTCAATGGTCGGCAAGGACTCGTTCAAATACAGGCAGTACTGGACCAAGAAGACCTTTCAGGACGGCACGCCTTCCCCCGCCACGAAGACAAGCCCGGCTGACATAACCTCATCGGTTACCGGCAACCGGGGAGCAATCGCATATCTGCCCGAATCCGAGCTTAGCGATTTAAGAGGGGTGCGCGTGATTGCGAAACTCGACGGCAAACAGCAGGCGCCGTGAAGACAAGCATCAACAAAAGGCTCCTCGGCATATTCGCGGCCCTTACAGGCATATTCATCATACTCATAGCAGCCTCGGTCTATATCGTAAACAACCTTTATCAGACCCTCAGGTACTCAGAGCAGGTATCCGCAAGACTGAACCTCGTCTCCGAACTCCAGCTTCAGGTAAACAAGCTCCTCGTGCCCGTGAACGACTACCTCCTCACAGGGGATGCGGCCTCAAGGGACAGCTTCGACGAAATCATGAACGAGTTGTCGAGGCTTTTTACCGAAGTCAAGAAGTTCGAGGGGGACGAGAGCTGGAGGGGCGCGGAGGCGAAGGTCGAGAAGAGCGCCGTTGCTTACGGGGAAAAGGCCCTCGATATACTTTACATCCCGAACCCTGTCGGGAACAAGAAGGTGTCGGGCATTGTCAGGGGCCTGAACCTCTCAGGCGAGGCGCTGATAAAGGATGTGGAGGAGTTTCACAGGCTCGCGAGCAGCGAGATGCAAAGGCACAGGGACAAGGCCGCCCGGCTAAGCAGGTGGATAACGGCCTTTGTCATAGGCATTTCAGCCGTAATCATAATTTCAATACTGCCGCTTTATTACTATCTCAGAAAATCAGTCTCCTTGCCGCTTATGCGCCTGAGCGAGGGCGTTAAAATCATAGCGTCCGGGCATCTGCATCACCGCCTTGATATAAGCACCGGGGACGAGCTTGAGGCGGTCGCCGGAGAGTTCAACAGGATGTCGGCCTCGCTTGAGGAGGCTAAAAAAGAGCTGGACAAGAAAATCATCGAGCTTTACACGCTCTACAACATAAGCAAGGTCTTGTCAGCGAGCTTCGAGGTAGAGGAGCTTCTCGGCAAGATGGTTCACGATATAGGCAAGGGCCTTTCCATTGACAGCGTTATGGTGATGCTCGTTGACCAGGGCACGAACGAGCTTTATGCAGCCTCGGCAACGGATTATTCCGCGGCGGACATCGTTAAGTTGAGGTTCAGGCTCGGCGCCGGGCTTTACGGCACCGTTGCCGCTGAAGGTAATCCGAGGCTCATAACAAACATCAGTGCGGACCCGACCGTGCAAGACCGCGACATCATAGCCCCGGACATCAACTCAGCCATAATAGTGCCGTTTAAGAGCAGGGGCAGCCTGCTTGGGGTGCTCGCCGCCTTTAGGGTGAAGCCCCATGTGTTCGGCCAAGAGGACATGGACCTCCTCGTATCAGTATCAGAGCATGTGGCCGTAGCCCTCGATAACGCCAGGCTTTACAGTGAAGTTAAGCTCATGGCCATTACAGACGGCCTTACGGGCCTATATAACCACAGGTACTTCCGCGAAAGGCTCAAGGACGAGGTAACGAGGGCGTCGAGGTACTCAAGGCCGTTGTCCGTTGTAATGATAGACATAGACAGCTTCAAGCGCTACAACGACGCACACGGGCATCCCATGGGGGACATGCTCCTCAGGACGCTCGCGGACATCCTTAAGAGTGGCATCAGAAACAGCGACATGGTTGCGCGATACGGCGGGGAGGAGTTCGTGGTCATACTCTCCGAGACACCGGAGGACATGGCTGTAAAGACAGCCGAAAGGCTCCGGCAATCGGTTGAGTCTCATAAATTTCTTAACGGCGAAACCCAGCCCGGGGGCAGGGTTACTGTAAGCTTGGGCGTGGCCTCTCTCGGCAAGGACGGGCCTGACGAGCTTGTAAAAAGGGCCGACCTCGCGCTCTACAAGGCGAAGAATACCGGAAAAAACAGGGTCGTGAATTACGCGGACATCAAAGACCGTGATGCGTGATGCGTGATTTTAAGACCACCAGCCTTGCATAAGCCCGCCTTATTTTATATCCTAATCACATGCATCCTGAAATAAAACGCATCATTGAGGACATGAAGAAAGGCGTCTTGGTCCTTACCGTGAATAAGCGCCTTTCCCGGCATCTCCTCCTTCAGTATGAAAAGGAGATGATTAGGGCGGGCCGTCTTGCATGGGAGACCCCTGTGGTCATGCCTTTGAGCGCATGGGTCGAGTCGCTTTGGAGCGAATACGGGGACAGGCCGTTTCTGTCGGATGTGCGCTCTTACGCGCTTTGGGCAAAGCTCGCGGAAGAAGACGCGCGCGTCTCAGGGCTTGTAATAAAAAAGGGCATTGCCACGGAGTCTTATGAGGCGCGCTCGATTGTAAAGGAATACGGCATAAGCCTGCCTGACGACATATATCTGACCGAGGAGGCGCGGTTTCTTAAAAAATGGACGCTTGCCTATGACAGAGAACTCGCTTCCCGTGGATATGTTGACAGGGCGAGCCTTGCGGCTCAGGCCGCAAGGCTCATTCAGGGGAAAAAGGCCGCTCTTCAGCCGCAAATAATCCTTGCGGGATTCGACGAATACAGGCCTGACCTTGTTCTTGTTTTGGACGCATTAAGGGCGGCAGGGTCGTCCGTGGGGTTCTGGCCTGAAGAGCCGCCAAGGCCCGGAGACAAAATCGAGACCGGGATTAATGGCCGCGTCCACATCAGGCCGTGCGTTGACGAACATGCGGAGGTTGTTGACGCGGCCCGCTGGTGCCGCTCTGTCATAAGACCGGACATGCGAATAGCAGTTATAGCGCCTGAGCTCGAAAGATACAGGGGCCTTATTGAAAAGGAGTTCAGGGCAGAGTTGACCCCGTCGTTGGTTTTTCCTTGGGAGTCAGGGGAAGACGCTTTTAATATCTCGCTCGGCGAGCCTTTGGCCGGTTGCCCCATAATCAGCGCCGCGCTTACTGTCCTATCCATACCCCCCCTTGGCAAGGGGGGGTATGGGGGGGGTATGGATGCGGTTCAGCTCTTGAGAGCCGTATTCTCCCCATACATGCTTTGCTCGCAGGCCGAGTTCATGGCCATATCGCGGCTCGATAAGGAGTTTAAGGAAAAAAATCTGCTTAAGGCAAGCCTGCTTGATTTAAAAGCCATGCTATCCCCCCAATCCCCCCCTTATGCAAGGGGGGGATTGGGGGGGTTCGCAGCGCTTGAAGGCTTTGGCAAAAGGCTCGCTCTATGGATTGATTCCCTTGCCACAGGCCCTGCAAGAAGGCTGCCGTCGGTTTGGGCAACGCACTTCATCTCCCTTCTCAATGTCAAGGGCCTCGGTTTCATGAGACCGTCGGGGCACGCGCTTACGAGCGCCGAGTATCAGGCGCTTGAGGCGTGGAAAGAGCTGCTTGAGGGGTTTTCAAGCCTCGATGATGTGCTCGGAAGGATTACGAGGGAGGATTCCGTCAGGAAGATTTGCGATATGGCATTGTCAACGCTCCATCAAAAAGAGGCGGGGGAGCGGCCTGTGGAAGTGCTGGGCATTCTCGAATCATCAGGCATGTTCTTTGACAAGGTGTGGCTCATGGGTTGCCATGAGGACGCGCTTCCGCCCCAGCCCTCGCCTAACCCGTTCATACCGTTGTCCCTTCTGCGGAGGCACGGTGTCCGGCTTTCAACGCATGAGGGGGTTTCCACGTTCGCAAAGACAGCGCTCAGGAGGATACTCAAGTCCGCGTCTTCCCCCCTTGATACCGGGGGATTAAGGGGGATTGAGGCGAGCTATCCGCTCTCAAAGGATGAAAAAAAGCTTTCCCTGAGTCCGCTTTTAACAGGCGTGGGGGAACCCCCCCATACCCCCCCTAACCCCCCCTTGTTTAGGGGGGGTTTAGGGGGGGGGTCCGTCAGAGCGGCCCTTGCCGCTAATGTTGACATTGAGCCCAGGCCGGTTGAAGCGCGCCTTGAGGTCAGCCCCATGGAGTTGAAGACGCTATCAGGCGGCACGGCAATCCTAAAGGACCAGTCGGCCTGCCCGTTCAGGGCATTCGCCAGATATAGGCTTCGCGCCTCTGGCCTTAAGACCACCGAGTTCGGCCTAAGGGCATATGAGAGGGGCACGATTGTCCATGACGCGCTTAAATGGTTTTGGGAGAATGTCAAGGATTCAGCCAAGCTCAGGGAGATAGCGGAAAAAGGCGAGCTCGCGGCCTATGCCCAAAGGGCCGCGCGCGAGGCGCTGAAGGATTTTTCAGCTGTTAAGGATGAGAACAGGCAATACATTGACCTCGAAAGCAAGAGGGTGTCAGAGGTTGTCTTGGAGTGGATTACCTTTGAAGCTCGAAGGCCGGACTTCTCTGTCAAGGAGATTGAGGAGAGGAAGGAGGTTAATATCGGCGGGCTTTCCATATTCGCCAGGATTGACCGGGTGGACGAGACAGCGGAGGGCGAGAGGGTGGTCATAGATTACAAGACAGGTAAATGCAACAGGGACTATTGGCTTCCCGGCAGGCCCAAGGAGCCTCAGCTTCTCGTCTACGGCCTTTCAGGGGACTTCGACGCCGTGGCCTTTGCCTCCCTTAGGCTGAAAGACGCCAAGTTTGTCGGGCTTTCAAAGGACGGCAATGTGCTGCCGGGCATCGGCGCCTTTGACAAGGAAAAAAAATGGAGGCTTAAGATTCAGGGCGTGGAGGACTGGGACGGGCTGAGGGCTAAGTGGAGGGAGACGCTAATAGGGCTCGCAAAAGGCTTTCTTTCAGGCAATGCGGATGTTGACCCTAATCCGGGCTTAAAAGGCATTGACCACCCGTGCGCCAACTGCGACATAAGACCGCTTTGCAGGATCTTTGAGCGCGAGGATATGGCCGGGGACGAGGACGAAAAAGACCATGACGAGTGATACGCGAATACCTTTACCTGACGAGGCAGAGAGGCAAGAGGCGTTAGACCCTTTGCGTTCTTTTATCGTGCAGGCGCCGGCTGGCTCAGGAAAGACCGAGCTTCTCATAACGCGCTACCTTAAACTCCTCGGGCTCGCGGACAGCCCTGAAGAGGTGCTTGCCATAACATTCACGAGAAAGGCCGCCGGAGAGATGCGGAGCCGCGTCCTCGGCCTCCTTGAGAAGGCCGCAACCCCCCCTAACCCCCCCTTGGTAAGGGGGGGGGCCGCGGCATTGGCGGACGTTGTCCTTAAGCGCGATGAGGAAAAGGGTTGGAAAATACTCGAAAACCCCGGAAGGCTTAAGATACAGACCATTGATTCGCTTTCGGCCTCCATCGCAGGCAGGCTTCCTGTGCTTTCCGGCCTCGGAGGCTCTCACGGCGTAGCCGACGACCCGGAAGACCTCTACATTGAGGCGGCAAAGAGGACGATAGCCATGATAAAGGAAAAGAGTCCGGCGGGAGAGGCCGCAAGCACGGCGTTATTTCACCTCGACAACTCCGCGCCGGCGCTCATTGGAAGGCTCGTGCTCATGCTCGGTAAAAGGGACCAGTGGCTCAGACACCTTGTAACAGGCCCACCCGGCCTCGACGAGACAACGTTAAAGCACGGCCTCGAAGGCTCGCTCAAAAGGCTCGTTACCGCGTGCCTTAAAAGAGCTTTTGAGGCATTTCCAAAGGGCCTTGCGCCGATATTCGCTGAGACAGCCTCGTATGCCGCGAAGAACCTCATTAATGCCGGGTCAAACAGGCTGATTACGAATCTTAAAAATATCGAAGCGCTTCCCGCGCCTTCAGCCGAAGAGCTCGGTAAATGGAAGGGCATATGCGAGTTGCTCCTTACATCCGATGGAAGGTGGAGGACGGCGCGCGGTGTGAATGAAACCCTCGGGTTCTTGAATGACAAGAAGTCGGTTGAGGCGATTGAGATGAAAAAGGCGTTCCAATGCCTGCTCGATGGCATAAGTTCCAACCAAGTCCTTTATAAAGAGCTGCTTAATGTGCGCCGGCTTCCTGAGCCTCGTTACGATGCAAGGGACTGGGAGATACTTAAGGCCCTCCTCCGGCTCCTGCCAACGGCTGACGGACACCTTAATGAAGTCTTTCTCGAAAGGGGAGAGGTTGATTACCAGTCGGTCGCAATGGCGGCCATACACGCCCTCGGCACAGAGGAGGCGCCAACGGATTTGATGTTGGCTATGGATTTAAGGCTGAGACACATACTCGTTGACGAGTATCAGGACACATCCGTTACCCAGAAGTTCCTGCTCGAGGCCCTTACCCGCGGATGGGAGGCAGAAGATGGCAGGACGCTCTTTCTCGTGGGAGACCCCATGCAGTCCATATACCTCTTCAGAGAGGCTCAGGTCGGGCTTTTTCTCCAAGCCCGGTCACAGGGGATTGGAGGCATAAGGCTTGCCCCTATTACCCTCGCATCCAACTTCAGGTCACATGAAAACATCGTAGGCTGGGTAAACAGCGTGTTCAAAGGCGCCTTTCCTGAAGATGAAGACCCTTTCATGGGCAGGATGCCGTACGCGCCTTCCATAGCCGTGAATACCGGGGACACCCCCCCAATCCCCCCCTTGTGTGAGGGGGGGATTGGGGGGGTGAACATGACGGTTTATCTTAAGAACGGCGCTGATGACATTGAAACTCTAAATTCAGAAGAGGCAAGGGCAATCGCGTCAATCATAAAGGCCGTTCCAGCAGGAGAGACCGTCGGCGTGCTCGGCCGGGCGCGGAGCCACCTTAAGGCCGTTGTGGCCGAACTAAAAAGGCAGGGCATAGATTTCAGGAGCGAGAAGCTCGACCCGCTTTCATCACGGCCTGTTGTGTGCGACCTCGTGTCCCTGCTGCGCGCGCTTATGCATTCGTGCGACAGGGTTGCGTGGCTCGCGGTGCTCAGAGCGCCGTGGTGCGGACTTACGGTTAAAGACCTGCATGCGCTCTGCCTCGGGGCAGAAGGGTCCTTGATGACGGAGCTGATGAACGACGCTCTCCGGGTTAAATCCCTTTCTTCTGACGGACAGGCGCGGCTGAAGAGGGTCAGCGCAACTTTTGAAAAGGCGCTGATGTATAGGGGCAGGCTCGCGCCTGCCAAGCTCATAGAGGGGGTCTGGCTGTCTCTCGGCGGCCCTTCGTGCTACTTGAGCCCTGATACGCTAAACGACGCAGAAGAGTTCTTCGCGCTTCTCGAATCCTCAAGCGAGGGCGGACTGGTGAGAGCAATGGATGTATTCGAGGCCCGTATAAAAAAACTCTTTGCCTGCAGGAGCGCGGCAACGCAAAGCCCTGCGGAGGTCATGACAATCCATAAGGCAAAGGGGCTTGAGTTCGACCATGTGTTCATAGCGGGCGCGGGAAAGAGGCCTGCCGCAGGAGAGAAAAAGCTGCTCCTGTGGCTCGAAAGGGGAGACGACCTGCTCCTCGCGCCCATAGAAAGAAAGGGCAACGGAGAGGAGGGGGAGATTTACGGCTATATCAAAGCCGTGTATTCGGAAAAAGAGGCATTGGAGAACATCAGGCTCTTTTATGTCGCAACAACGAGGGCGAAAAAGGCGCTTCATATATTCGGCCATGCGAAACCCCCCCAATCCCCACCTTACACAATGGGGGGGGCAGGGGGGGGTAAGACAGAGCCGAAGTCGCTCCTGTCGGTCATAGCGCACGCCATAGACCCGGGCTCGTTCAGGGGCTTGCCCCAATCCCCCCCTTCCTTTCCCCCTCCCCACTCGCGGGGGAGGGCAGGGTGGGGGCTTGGGGGCAGGCTTAAGTCCGGATGGACGCTTCCTGTCGCAGAGGCGCCGCTCTCTTCCGAAGGCCCTGCTCCGGCATCGGTAACAGCCGAGTTTGGGCCTGTGTTTGATTGGGCTAAAAGGGGCATAAGGTGCTCAGGCATTGTCGAGCACAGATACCTTATGAGGCTCTGCAGGGAGGGCGTTGACAAATGGGGCGCGGCCCGGCTTATCGGCGAAAAAGCGAATATCCGGAAGCTCCTCATACAGGCTGGACTTAACAGGGACGAGGCATCCAAGATGGCGGACGCGGTTTTAAGCGCCCTTAAGCGCGCCTTGAACGACGAAAGGGGCAGATGGGCGCTCAGCCGGCACGCGGAGGCAAGGGAGGAGTTCCCCTTGACCGGCGTGGTAAACGGCAAGGCTGTGAGGGCTGTCATTGACAGGACATTCGTTGATGAAGACAATGTCCGCTGGGTCATAGACTATAAGGCGAGCCAGCATCACGGAGGCGAACTCGATAGCTTTCTTGTCGAGGAAAAGGGGAGATACGAGGCCCAGCTCGAAACCTACGCCTCCATACTCAGGGCCCTCGGAGAGGAACGGCGCATAAAAAAGGGGCTTTATTACCCTGCCCTGAGCGCGTGGATTGAGTGGTAGCAGGGCAGAGGACAATCATTATCTCTTGCCATAAAGTCATTTATCTGGTAATTTCTTTGCTAATTTAATAAGGGGTTACGAGAGACCTCCTCCCTGCAGAAGGGCCTTCTGCGGGATAAGGGGGATGTTTTTTAAGCCTGAAGGCCAAGAGACCCTTAACCCATCCTCCATGCAGGCAGCGATTCTGAGATTGCTTCTTGTCGCGGCGTTCGCGCTCATCTCCTCCTGCGCGGCGTTCAGCCCTGCCGGAGCGCCTTACGCCCCGTGGGCCAGGCTCATCCTCTACATGCACACTGAATCAGGGGACCCGCCGGACATCTCATTCACGATATCGGAGATGAGCGTTCAGGACATGGCCGGGGTGTGGCATAATGTCGCCGGAGGGCCGTTTGACATAAACTCCTTGAAACTTGCCTCCACGAGGCAGGTCCTTCTTACAGAGGCCCTTGTAAGGCCGGGGTCTTACAAGGCGCTCAAGCTTGTTATTGACAAGGCATGGATGGAGGGCCGCGCAGGCAGGGTGAGCCTCGCGCCGCCGCCTGACAAGGAGGTCGTTGTAAAGGCGGGCTTTGACCTTGTTGACAGGGACAGCTTCCTCGTATCGCTCCTGTGGAGGCCGGAGGATTCCGTAGAGAAAGGCTACCGCTTCCAGCCATTCATACAGGCAGAGCCGCAGGAGCTTTCGGCAAGGGGGCTCCTGCTTTTCATATCTAACAGCGGCGCTGACTACATCTCCGTCATAGACAGAGGCATCGAGAGGGTCATCGGCGCGGTTACGGTCGGGGACAGGCCTCTTGGCATGGCGCTTAACGGGACAGCTGACCTGCTGTATGTGGTAGCCGCGGGCGCGAGGAGCATTGCCGTGGTTGACGCGGCACAGTTCCGGGTGCAGTCCCGGATACCGCTCCCGGCCGGGGCCGGGCCCACGGATGTCGTCTTTATGCCCGACGCCCACGAGATAGAGGGCAAGCTCTATGTCATAAATTCACTGTCAAACGATGTTACGGTGGTCAGCACGCTTTCGAGGCGCATGATAAAGACCATACCCGTGGGCAACGGCCCTTCGGCCATACTCGCGGATGCGGGAAGAAGGGAGGTCTATGTCGCCAACGCGCTTTCAAACAGCCTGACCATCATAAGCTCTTTTGACGATTCCGTGACCACAACCGTGCCTGTGGGCATAAGGCCCGGTGGCATAGCCGACGGCGGGGACAGGCTCTATGTGATAAACGAAGGGTCAAACGACATATCCATGTTCTCGAAGTCCTTAAGGAAGGTCATCGGCGCCATACCAATGGTTGACACTCCGAAGAGGGCGCTCCGGGGCTTTGACGGAAGGCTCTTTGTCCTGAACTCCAAGTCGGACTCTGTGACATTTTTGAACTCGCAGAATGTGGCCACGAGGACCGTGCCCGCGGGTAGAGGCCCGGCATGGGCCGCAGCCGATGAAAAGAGGAACAGGC
>CAYIRV010000034.1:0-10062 GCA_964365865.1 uncultured Thermodesulfobacteriota bacterium
TCCCCCAGATCGCCTTCGACGCCAACGGCAATGCGCTGGCGGTGTGGGGCCAGTCCGACGGCACGCGCGACAACATCTGGTCCGCCAGCGTTGTTGACTGTCCCTGTGCCGATGTCCATAGTGTTTACCGGGCCGAGGTTCGTCCCGTTAGGCGGATTAGTGTCGGTCGTGTCCCTGTAAACGAGCTGTTCATAGTTCCCGTTACTGTAGGCGTAATAGAGCCTGTAGGCACCGCTCGCGAGAAGTAGTATTTCCGGGTCCGTGGCCTGGTCGCTCAACCCTGTGCCCACATTCAGCAACACCTGGACTGCCCCTGCCATATTGGCCGCATTAGGCGGGTTGAGGTCAGTGGTGTCCTTATACGCCAACCGATAGTACGAGCCGTTGAACCACGAGTAATATACCCTATACGCGCCTGATGAGAGCTGTAATACCTCAGGGTCCAATGCTGAATTCAATGCAGTGCCGCCCGTGCTCAGGGACTGCTTTACATCCATGTTTGTGGAGCTTGCCTGCGGCGGGTTTGTGTCGGTTGTGGTCTTGTAAACGAGACTGCCGTCGTACCTGTAGCTGAAGCAGCCCGTGTAAGGGTCCGATGCTATGCATACAGGCGTGATATTGGTGTAATACAGCTTGTAATTGCCTGCAGTGGTCTGGATTATGTCAGGCGAATACGCCTGATTGCTCCAGTCCGCGTCATAATAGTAGGATAGGCAGACCACGGGACATGCGTATGGGTTGCCGTAACCATCGTAACAGGTGCCGCTGCTCCATGCAGTGCACACGGCCGGCGCTGTAAGCACCTGCGTGGTGCCCATGTTGTTCGTGGGGAAATTGTCGTAGAAGGCGTACTTCAGGTCCATGTTACTGAGGTCATAATAGCTTATGCGGGCATAGCCTGTTGTGGGGTCAAGGGCAAGGGATGTGTATGTGCCCACATCGCCGGCTGAGTCAACGGTTGAAATCGCCCAGTTGGCCGGCACATTGCAGTTCAGATTGCAGTATGCGTATTTCAAGTCCCCGTTAGAGTAGTCGTAGTAGCTGATGCGGGGCATGCCTGTATTGGGGTCCATGGCCATGGATGTGAACTGGCCCATATAACCGGTCGAGTCGAGCGTGATTATGGTCCAGTTCATCGAGTCATTGCACGCGGCCCCTGAATCGCAGAACGCGTATTTGAGGTCCATGTTGATGAAATCGTAGTAACTGATTCTCGGGTTGCCCGCGAAATCCAACCCAATGGATGTATGTCCGCCCGTATCCCCGGTCGAGTCTATGGTAACGGTTCCCCAATTGGAAGCAATCTCGCAGTTAGAGTTGCAATACGCGTATTTCAAATCCTGCGTTGCCCCGCCCCACGAGTTCTCGCTCGAATAGTAGGCAATCCGCGGGTTGCCGAGGGCGGTTAAGGCAAGGGAGGAGAAATACCCTGTCCTGCCGCTGCCCTCGACTGTCACATGGAGCCAGCTGCCCGCACCCGCGTTTGCATTCGGATCCCAGAACGAGTACTTCAGGTCATGATTGTCAACATCTAAATAGCTTATCTTGATATTGCCGGCTGAATCCGACTTTGTGGATATATGCGCGCCCTCTGAAATAATGCCGCCCGGCGTAGTCGCGCGCGGGGAAGAAAGGGTTTTTACCCTGTGTATAAGCTCCAAGGATTTGTCATTGCTTAAGGATTTGTCCTTGTTTAAGGATGCTGCCGGGATTGTGCCGCCTGAAGAGCTGTATGCCACAATACCGCTCTTTGCATGGGCCCTCTTCTGTGTTATGAATGTCCTGAACTTGAAGCTCGATGGCGCGCCCTCGAACCGGATGTCGTCTTTGGTTATGCCCTGCCCCGCGGCAATATCGCCGAAGTTGTAAAAATTGTTGCCGTCGTTGTTTCCGAGTATGACCGGCTCATCGAGCGTGCCGATTCTCATCACCACGCCTTCCAAGATGGAATCCGTCTCGTTGGTGATTTTAACGCGGAGGGTAAGGCGCGGACTGCTTGACAATTTAGTAACCGAGAGGCTTACCATGGGACTTGCGCTAACCGGAGTAACTACAGCAGAGCCGTTGACAGCGACATCAAACACCCCTAGGGACTCCATTATGCCGAAAAGGGCTGAGGTCTCAGGCCCGAGGACAGCGCCGATATCGCCTGACCCGGCCGTGCCGCCGCCGTTGCCTCCCCTGCCTGTGCAGCCCTTTATGGAAAAAAAGGCAATGGAAAGGACGAGCAGGATGGCTGCGATGCCGGATGCCCTTAGAAGAGGTTTTTTATGTTTACTGTCCATGGCTGCCATCTTCAAATCCCACCTACCCCACCCAGCCTACCCCCCCAATCCCCCCCTTACACAAGGGGGGGATTGGGGGGGTAGGAGTTTTATACTTAATCTCCCCAATCCTTGACCTCGGCTCCAGCCTTGTAGACTTGTAAAGGGGCGGAGTTTTATACGCAATCTCCCCTCCTTTACAAGGAGGGGCAAGGGGAGGTAGTGGCCCTTCTGTCTCACTGCCCATGTCCGTTCCCCCAATGGGTGAGGGGGCAAGCGCCGGAATTATCATTCAGCGTCCTTCACGCATCTGAAGCCTATGTTCATGTCAGTGTGCCACTCTGCGTGGGCGCTCCGCGCGTCAGTGGGTCTGCGCGAATACCGGGATGTGGTGCGCCCGTACTCGTGGCTGAGGGCATCGAACGCCCCGCCTCTCAGGACATATATCTCCATATTGAATGTATCCCTCGTAAGAGCGCTTCCGGGATACGGCCTGTACAGGGAAGATGTCCACTCAAAGGCATTGCCTCCCATGTCATATACGCCGTAGGGGCTTACATCCTTAGGAAAGCTCCCCACAGGAAGAATCCTCCATTCATCAATGTCCGCCTTCTTAGCCTCCCAGTATTCCCGGTTGTTGGCATAGCCGGCCTTGTGTTTGCTGCCCCATGGAAATATCCGGCCGTCCGCGCCCCTCGCGGCCTTTTCCCATTCATCTTCAGTCGGGAGCCGTTTTCCTAAAGAATCGCAGTATTTGCCGGCCATATACCAATCAACATCAACCACAGGGTTATTGTCCTCGTCCGGCGGGTATGTCTCAAGGCTCCACCTGTCTGGCACAGGCACTCCGTCGTCCTCGTAATGGCTGAATGCCTTTATGCCTTTTTCCTTCAATCCATCGAGGTAGTCCTTGTAGTTTTTGTTCGTAACCTCGTATTTGTCAATGTAAAACGGCTTGAGATTGACCTTCCTCTGAGGCATCTCGTCCGCAGGCTCCACGCCGAGCGTCGCGTCGAAGTTTTTCCCATCATGGCCCATTATGAACTCGCCCGCAGGGATGTATACCATGCCTCCGGGCTGCTCTGCGGCCGGCGCCTGGGAAGTTAGAGCAAAAACCATTACAGCCGATGACAGAAACGATGCGATAGATTTCATATCTTGCCGTATCATTTGCTTCTCCTCTTTAAATCCCGCCTACCCCACCCAGCCTCCCCTTGTAAAGGGGAGGAGTTTTATACACATGCTCCCCTCCTTATACAAGGAGTTTTATACACACACTCCCCTCCTTATACAAGGAGTTTTATACACATGCTCCCCTCCTTTACAAGGAGGGGCAAGGGGAGGTAGTCCCCTTCAGTCTCACTGCCACTAACCGTTCCCCCAAAGGTGAGGGGGAAATCTTAATCTCATCACGCGCACCATCGGGGGATGGTGCCGCTGCCTCCGTGCTGATAATAGCACAGCGCCATGCTATATCCGTGGCACTGGAGGTTGCACCTGTATAAAGACCCGTCAAAATACCACCTCGGCTTTACGGATGTCAAACCTGATGCCTGAGGCCCGAAGTTGATAAGGTGCGTATTCACCTTGCCGTCGCTTATGCCATCGTGCCAGTCCGGCGGAAGCTGGGCCCCGAGGCCGTTGCCGTAAATGGTGTTCTGGGCCTCTACATTGGAATGCACATTATGATGGCAGTCGTGGCACACGGCGCTTGTAGCGAGATGGTACCGGTGCAGGTTTCCGTTCCATGAACCGCTACCGCTGCCCGTGCCGCAGCACCAACTGGCGAGCGTGCTGCCACCGAAGTTAGTGTTTGCCCCGATGAACCGCGACTCCTCGTGGCAGAAAAAACAAAGCTCGAACTTGGGCCTTGTGCTGCCTGTGTCAGGGTCCATGCGGTTGTTGGCATACCCTGCGCCGGAATAGGAGCCGGTGAACGAGTTCTTTGTGCTGTAATTGCCCCTTAAAAGCCTGTTCCGCGTTGAGCCGTGGGGCCCGACAGGGGATGTGCTCGGGTTGTAGGTCGAGTTATCGTCAGTTGTCCTCAGGTTTGATTCTGTGACAGGCCCCCTTACTGTAACCGGGTCTGTGACCGCTGGCGCAGATGCGTCTGTGTTATGGCAGTCTGTGCACTGAATCGTAAGGCTCGACAGCTCGGTAGCCGCAACCGCGGCATTCGTGCAGGCCAAGCCGAACGCGGGCTGTAGCTGCATGCAGAGGTTCAACGAGCCGTTTCTGCCTCCGGCGCCTACAGGGTGATATGCCGTGTTGTAGCCTATATCGCCTGCAGGGTAGTTCATGAAATGGTGGGAGTTGGGGTCAAACTCCTTTCTCTTGTTGGAAAAGTGGCCCCTGTCGCCCTCCCGGTCTCTTATTTCATCAGGGAATACATCGTCCGTGCCTGCTGCCGTGTCAAACACCTGCTTGTATGTGCCTCCGTGGCACTTGAGACATACCTCGTAGATATACGGCTGCCTCATGCCTATTGGCGCAGGCTCTTGCGCGAATCCGCTTATGTCAACATATTTGACGCCGGTAATCCTGCCGCCGTCGCCGTCGCCCTTAATGCCCGTAGGCGCCTTTACGGCATGGGGGTTGTGGCAGTCGTAGCATTCTACATGCTTGACTGTAATCGGCACGGTCTCGCCTGCGCTATGTTTGCCGGCCAGCGATGTATCGTCAACAGGATGGCCTGTCCCGAAGATTCTATACCTTGTGCCTAAACGCCCGGCAAATGCTGCCGTTGACCTTATGTTCTTGTTGATTTCGGTCTGTATGTCGGGTATGGGGGACTGGCTTGGATTATGACAGCCTTCGCAGAGCGCCTCTTCCCATGCAATCAGCTGACGGGGTATCATGTAATCAGACATTACGGAAGGGTTGCCGCTCGCGACCGTCTGCATGGCCGCAGGCACGGCTGTCGTGTCATAGGCATTGGCCGCGTCTGTTGCCTTTATGCCGTGCGGCGTATGGCAGTTGAGGCAGGACCCCTTGTTGCCTGACGGGAGGAACGACCTGCTCTGCCTCGGCCAGATTTGCTGAGGGTCCCCTGTTGTGCCGCGCCAGTAAAAACTCGTTGATGTATTATGGCTCGATGCCTGAAACACGGTCTTGCCCTGATAGAACTTGAATCTGCCCATGCCGGTAGGACTGCCCTCGCCGTTTATGTTGA
This sequence comes from uncultured Thermodesulfobacteriota bacterium, assembly GCA_964365865.1. Taxonomy (GTDB): domain Bacteria; phylum Desulfobacterota; class GWC2-55-46; order GWC2-55-46; family GWC2-55-46; genus CAYIRV01. The sequence continues at coordinate 5,437 of CAYIRV010000034.1, forward strand.
ACATGTTCTCGTGGCAGTACCAGCACAGGTTGGCGTAGTTTTGAGTGGTCTGAGATGCGCCGCCGTATTCCTTCATCAAAAGATACGGGTCAGGACCTGCGTCGTTGCTTGTGTAAGGGAACGGCTCGCTTCCGCCGAAGGACGCGTGCGGCTCGTGGCAGTGCGTGCATTCGCCGGATTTGTATTTGCCTGCCTCAGCGTCGCTGTTGTATGTGGCGCTCAAGCAGTTGCCGCCGTAGTCATCGCCTAATCCCCTGTTGACCCCTCCGGCGCAAGGCGTTGCCCCGTCGGTTGTGCCGCCCCCGTGCTTGGTGGACGGGAATGCGCCTCCTGTGGCAGACGCCTCATCAAGGCTGTAATAGTAAGCGCCAACCGAAGCAGCAAGCACAATGAGTGAAATCGCAATCAGCCTTCGCACCCTTTAACCCCCCTTAATCCCCCCTATAATCGACCCCTCCCTCTTATCCCTCCCCCCTTTTGTGGGGGAGGGAAGGGTGGGGGGAAAAGGGGGGAGGATATGGCAGGGAACATTACTCCCCTAATAGGCTTTAAAAAAAAGGCGCCTCAACTCTTGAGGCGCCTTTACCTCAGAAGCCGCCGGCCTTCGGCGGATGCACTGATAACACTATTAAACTGATGGCGCGTATGATAATCAATATTGATAGAGCAATACATTAGTTACACTTTATTTATATCAGAAAAAACAGGGTAATGTCAAGAAGCAAATACTCTGGGGTATGCCTGTAACCGCGCATAAGTGAAGGAAATATAACCAACCCTGCGCTCATACTGACGGCACTGCAAGCCATTTGACGAAATCTTATGGCAAAACAAGGCATGTTGTGTTAATATAACTACTATAAGTTATGGGGAAAATGCTCCCTTCCACATCCTCCCCCCTTATTTAAGGGGGGATTAAGGGGGCATTCCCCCCTTATTTTCAAGGGGGGATTAAGGGGGGTTATGAACAGCATGACAGACTGCTCAGTAGAAGATATTGCCACATACGCAAGGCTGCTCAAGATATCCCTTGAGGATACGCCGAAGGCAAGCCACGGTCTGCGTGCCGGTATTATCATCCCGCCGTCCCCTTTTGTGGTTCCAAACGGGTGGGAGTTCGTGCATACCGCGCCGTTTGAAGGGCCGTCTGTCATAGCGGCTGTTTTAAAGGGGCTTGGCATCGAAGTCGTCATCCTTGACCAGAGGGAGGACTTTGACCCGCTTTCACTTGCCAACGGCCCACTTAAAAACCTCGACATCGTGTGCATAGCCACATACGAGGACAGCTTCCCTTACCTCAAAAAGGCGATCGAAATCGCCAAGCAGGAAGAACCTGAAAGGCCGGTGGTATTAGGCGGCCCGCTCGTAACCTCTGTGCCCAAGCTCATCATGGGGAACACTTTAGCGGATTACGCTGTCGTGGGCGAAGGTGAACTGACCACCATAGAGCTGATGGACATCATAATGAAGAACAAGGGCGCCCTGCCTGTTGAGCTGATACGGGGCCTTGCGTGGAAAGACGCGGACAATAAAGTCGTCCTCAACCGCCGCCGCATCCAGATGACGAACCTCGACGCCGTGCCCGTGCAGGACATCTCCATATGGCCAAGCGTGATGAAGACCGGCTCGGCGCCTGAAATCTACATGACCGCGGGCAGGGGATGTCCCGGACACTGCAGCTTCTGCTTCAGGGCAATGCCAGTGCTCCACTACAAGTCGTGTGCAAGGGTGCGGAAAGAGCTTCTTGAACTAAAGAAATACAACTACCGCTTCGCGTGGTGGAGCGACCTGACATTCATAGACTCGAAGAAGCGCGTGCACGCGCTTATGAACGAAGCCTTCAAGGGCATAGACTTCAGGTGGTGCTGCTTTACGAGGGTTGACAATCTTGACCTCCGCACATTGAATCTCATGAAGGAGAACGGCTGCGACATAGTGATGTACGGGTTTGAATCCATCACAAAAGAAATATTAGACTACTTCAGGAAAAAGGTGTCGAAGAACGACATCATAAAGGCCATCGAGCTTACGCGCGCGTCCGGGCTCAAGGTGGGAGGGCTTTTCATAATCGGAGGCCCTGGCGAGACCAGAGAAAGCCTATCTCATGTCATGGAGTTTTGCAGGGAGTTCAAGGAAGTTACGCGCGTGAAATACATGTCCGCGATACCGGGCACGCCCCTTTACTACGACGGACTGAAAAAAGGCGTGATAAAAGACGAACTGAAACATCTCTATTTTCTTGCAAAGGAGCGCGCTGTGGAGGACGATGAAATCATCAACTTCACGGACCTGCCGGAAAAGGAGCTGCGCTCGGCATACCGCGCCATCAACAGCCGGATAGAGATGCGGCCCTACGAATACTGGAACCCGGCGAACCATTACCTCAATGAGCCGGTAAAATTCAAAGAACGTCCTGTTGTCATGGCAAGCTGAACACTGGAGGAAGTCGCATCGCATGGCTAAGCTCGAAAAACTTGAAAAAGACAAATACTTCTCCTCAACGGCCCTGGACCCCATGGAAGAGAGGCTTAAGGAGATTTCGCGTTCCACAAAGCCGTTAAAAAAAGACAAAAAGGTAATCCTCGTGGTGCCGCCCTCCCCCCAAATCCCGACCCCGGGCAGAGAATTCCTCGTGTCCGGGCCGTTCGAGGGTTTTACCTATGTGGCCACGCTCATAAAGAAAATGGGCTACAAGCTTGATGTCGTTGACTGCAGGCTCAAGCACGACCCGCAGCAGGCGGTGCTTGACGCCGCTCAGGACGCGGACCTCATAGGAATGGCGTCATACTGCGACTCCTTCATATTCCTTCAGGACACCACCAAGGCGCTGAAGGAGCTATACCCGGACAAACTCATCCTCTTAGGCGGCCCGCTCGTTACCTCGCTCCCGGATGTCATCCTCGGAAACACCTCGGCTGACTGCGCTGTCATAAGCGAAGGGGAACTCACCATCATAGAATTTCTCGACAGATACCTTGAGGCAAAAAGCACCGCCTTTGAAGGCATCAAGGGCATGGCTTACAAGGAAAACGGCCGCGTCCGCATAAACCCGGCGCGTCCTCAGATCAAAAACCTCGATAACCTGCCCATGTTAGACTATACAGTCTGGCCCAACTACGAAAGCATCGTAAAGAACGGCCAAATCCTCATCTCCTCGACAAGGGGGTGTCCCCAGCAATGCACCTTCTGCTTCAAGACCATCCCGATGCTCAGGATGAAGAGCCTTGAAAGATTTGAAGAAGAGGTTATTTATCTCAAGAAGGCCACGAACTTCGACTACACATGGCTGAATGACCTTACCTTCAATGTAATCGAAGACCGGGCCATGAAAATCGCCCGTGTGCTCAAGAAACACGGCATCAGGTACCACTGCTTCGCGCGCGTCAGGAATGTAAGCGCGGAGCTTGTCGGTATGCTCAAGGAGACGGGATGCCTCGGCATATGGTTCGGCATCGAGTCTTACGAACAGGATATACTTGATTACAACCGCAAGAATGTGCAAATAGACGACATCATAGGGGCCGTTAAAATAGCCGAGGACGGCGGTCTTGCGGTAAGGGGCCTCTTCATAATCGGGCTTTACGGGGAGACCGAGGAGTCGCTTCAAAAGATGGTCGCCTTCATAAAGAAGAGCAAATTTCTGCCCCTCGTGAAATACCTCGTTCCATTCCCGGGGACAACCCTCTTCAGACACGCCCTCAAAACAGGAAAGATAAATGACCCCGTGGAATTTCTAAAGATGCTTTCAAGAAGAAGGGTGAAGGACTACGACGATGAAATCATAAACCTCACCGGCCTCAGCGATGACACATTGAGGCATTACTTCCATCAAATCTGGACTATCACTCAGGAAAGGGAAAAGCTCTTTGAAGAGCAGTGTCCGGCATGAGGCGTGAGGACGCAAGGGCTCACTTCGTCAAGAGGGCTCAAAAATACGACAGTTCCTCCCGCTGGGTTGACGACCCTCAGCTTATCCGTAAAATAAGCGCACTCGCGGACGCGGGAACAAGCTCCATTGTCCTGGACATAGCCGTTGGCACGGGAAAGCTCGCCTCCGCCTTCCACGGCAAGGTCAAGCTTGTCGTGGGCGTTGACATCTGCCCCCAGATGGCCTCCCATGCGCGGGGCGGCACAGACTCCATCGTATTAGCCCCCGCAGAAAACCTGCCGTTCAAGGATAATTCCTTCGACGCATGCGTGTGCAGACAGGGACTCCAGTTCATGGACCTTTCTCGCGCCATACCGGAGATACAGAGGGTGCTGAAGCCGGGCGGTTCGTTCGTAGCCTGCCACCTGACCTCCTACGGCGAAGAGGACAAGGAAACGGCATTTCTCATACAGAGGCTCAGAAACCCGGCGAGAAAAAACTTCTTCCTCCCCGGGGACATACCCGCGCTCTTCAGAAAAAACGGGTTCGTTGACATTGTTCCCCTTGACTACATCTCAAGGGAATCGGTCATGCAGTGGATAACCCACGGGGCCATAGGAAAAGACAGGATGGATAAAATAATGGAGGCTTACAGGAACGCGCCTGAAGAGTTTAAGAAGACGCACGGCGTAAGCTTCGTCGAAGGCGACATACTCGACTCGATGAAGCTCGTCATAGTCAGGGCCAAGAAACCGTAA
>CAYIRV010000035.1:0-10036 GCA_964365865.1 uncultured Thermodesulfobacteriota bacterium
TTCAGTTTTTTTGCAAAAGCTCCCCCTCCCAAAAAAGGGGTGGGGTAGCTTTGGAAAAATTAAAATTTTTTGAAGAGAGCTTGAGGGAAACTTTTTACAAAAAGTTTCCCTCAAGTATGCCCCTTGTCAACAACGGCTGATTAAGGAGGATTGAGGTGACAGTAAGGACGCGATTTGCGCCGAGTCCGACCGGGTTTTTGCATATAGGCGGGGCACGAACCGCGCTTTTCAACTATCTGTTCGCGCGGCGGCATAGGGGAAAGTTCATCCTGCGGATAGAGGATACGGATGTGGGGCGTTCAACGCAGGAATCCCTTCAGGCCATACTTGACGGCATGAATTGGCTGGGCCTTGATTGGGACGAGGGGCCGTATCTTCAGAGCAGCATGTTTGACGCTTACAGAAAGCATGCCCAAGAGCTTCTCGCAAAGGGCGCGGCGTATAAGTGCTTTTGCGCTGCGGATGAGCTTGAGGCGCGGAGAAAGGAGGCCCTTGCCTCAGGCAGGCCGCCCATGTATGACAAAAGGTGCAGGGATGCGAAAGAAAGGCCGGGCGCGCCGTATGCAGTAAGATTCAAGGTGCCTGAGGGACAGACTTTTTTTGATGACTTGATAAAGGGGCGGATTTCATTTGACAACGCATCCATTGAAGACCTTGTAATCCTAAGAAGCGATTCAACCCCGACATATAACCTTTGCGTTGTGGTGGATGACGCGCTCATGGAGATTACCCATGTGATAAGGGGCGACGACCACATAAACAATACCCCCAAACAGATACTCATATATGCCGCGCTCGGAAGATTCGTGCCTTTGTTCGCGCATGTGCCTATGATACTCGGGTCTGACAGGACGCGGCTCAGTAAACGGCACGGCGCCACATCTGTAATGGCCTATAAGGAGATGGGCATACTGCCGCACGCGCTCGTGAATTATCTCGCGCGGCTCGGCTGGTCTCACGGGGACCAGGAGATATTCGCCATTGACGAGCTTGTAGAGAAGTTTTCCCTTGATAATGTCGGCAAATCCTCGGGCGTATTCAATCCCGAAAAGCTCATATGGCTCAACCAGCATTATATAAGGGAAGAAGACACCTCCCGTGTCGCCGTGCTTCTCCTCCCCTTTCTTGATGTCCTCGGAGTGAACGCAAGGGGGGATGAGCGTCTGCCAAAAATCATAATGACACTCAGGGAACGGGCCAAAACCCTGAAAGACATGGCCGAGTCCTCGCTTTTTTACTTCAGGGAAAAGGTGGAATACGACGGAAAGGCCGCGTCCAAGTTCCTTACTGCCGGAAGCTCGGAGCTTATGACCCTGCTTATAGAAAGGCTTTCAGCGCTTGCGGAGTTTACGGATGCGGCCATTGAAGGCGCGTTCAACTCGGTGCTTGATGAAAAAGCCGTCAAACTCGGCTCTCTGGCCCAGCCGGTCAGGGTTGCGCTTACCGGAGGAACAATAAGCCCGGGCATATTCGAGACCATAAACGCGATGGGCAAAGAAATGACTGTAAAAAGGCTTAAAGACGCGGTTGCATACATAAGAGAAGGACACCCGGCAAATGCGGCCGGGACCAACTGATGGTTGCAGGCGCTATTGACAAGTTGGGTTATATGTAATAATATCCACACCAATCATGAGAAAATTTTTATCGTCAGTAGTCATAATACTGGTTTTATTCTCCGGTATAGGCATAAGCCTTCATCACCACGATGACGGACTGCCGCATGACGACTGTCCTACTTGTGTTACTGCGTCTCACCGCCAGTCTATCACTTCAGATAGAAGCCCGGAAGTTAAAAGCCATGATGTTTTGCTTGTAACCATTCATCTGCCAGGTATTCCGGCAGATTCATCGCCTTTTACAGCCAATTTAAATGTCCGCTCCCCTCCTGCCTCTCTTTAGCCACGGATTCGATTCAAGGCAAAACCCGAACAGGTCAATAGGTTTGTAATACTTGTATTACCAGCCTTTAAGCATGCCCATTTCAAAATGAGGCAGGTACCGCGTTCGTGTAACATGGTCGAATTGCCACCCAACGGAGGAGACAGATGCGGTTCTATATTTCTCTCTTATTTGTATTATTTCTTTCTTTCCCCGCCTTTGGCGAAGAAATGGAAACGAGGATAAAAACCCTTGAGGATACTCTAAAAACTCAGGAGAAGACCTTGTCGGAACAGCAGCGCATTATAAATGATTTGAAGGGGCAAAAAGATAGCTTCCTCGAAGTCAGCGCGAAAACAGAGGGCGTGCCGTATGGTGTGAGAACCGGGAATTTACGGTTAATAGATATCTCTTTGGATGCCCTTTTTGCAGCCGGAGGGTCAACTGCGGATGATGAGGAATTAGAGGGCTTGCAAGGCGGCGGCCACGACCCGAGAAAAAGAGGTTTTACCGTGCAAAACATAGAACTGTCGCTTGCAGGCGCGGTAGACCCTTACCTTAAAGGAGAGTCGCATATAATCCTGTTCCTCGACCCCCTGACCGGTGAAACGCGCATTGAACTCGAAGAGGCTTTTATGACCACCCAATCTCTTCCATACGGCCTGCAACTTGAGGCAGGGCACTTTTTCACTGAATTCGGCCGTCTAAACCCAAGACATCCTCACCAGTGGCACTGGCAGGACCAGCCCATTATCAATACCAGATTCTTTGGGCCTGACGGGATGCGTGGGCCCGGGTTCAGGCTTGGGTGGTTAATGCCATTTTCATGGTTCTCAGAACTTCACTTCGGAGTCCAGAACGCCAACGGCGAAACCATGATTAGCTTTCTTGCCAATGAAGAGTTTTTCAACGAGCGTCCGCTCGGCAACAGGCCTTTTGTAAACCGTGTGGTGAAAAACTTAAAGGACCTTGCATATCTCGCTCGCATGGATAATTCATGGGATATTACAGACGATGTTACGATAAAACTCGGTTTTTCCGGACTCTACGGGCCGAATGCCACGGGTGCGGATGGTGAAACATACATCTACGGCTCTGACCTTGTTATAAAGTGGCGTCAGGCCGACAATGTGAGGGGATGGCCTTTTCTCATCTTTGAATCGGAGGTTATGAAAAGGGATTATAAAGCCGTTGCCTTTTTTGACGACAGCGACCCGCTTGACATCGTAGATATTCCTGAGAAAACGCTTAAGGATTGGGGATTATATATGCAGCTTTTACACGGTTTCAGTCCCGGCTGGGCGGCAGGGTTGCGCTATGAGCATACGACAGGGAGCGGACAAAGCCTCGGGGGCCGCGATAACGACCCTTTCAGAGACGACAGGGGCCGTATATCTCCTCTTCTTACATGGATGCCTACGGAGTTTTCGCGTTTTCGCTTCCAGTACAACTATGACCGCGCGGGACATCTCCCGGACAAGGAAGCGCACTCAGCGTGGTTAGGTATCGAGTTTATGTACGGCGCTCATCCAACTCATTCGTTTTAGGAGGCTTTTTATGAAAAAAATCATCTTTACCATATTAGCGTTAATTGTGTTTGCAACCCCGTGCTTCGCGGAGTTAAAAATTGTGGCAACATTGCCGTGGCTCGGGAGCTTGGCCAAAGAGATTGGCAAGGACAAGGTCAATGTTGTAGCGCTGATTAAACCCGGGCAGGACCCTCATTTCGTCGAGGCCAAGCCGAGCATGACAATAGCCGTAAGGAATGCGGACATCATCATGTTCAATGGGCTTGACCTTGAGGCTGGGTATCTGCCGCTGATTATCACATCATCAAGAAATCCGAGAATACAGTCAGGGCAAAAAGGCGGCTTTGACGCTTCAAGATATGTTAATGCCATAGAAAAACTCGAATCCGCTGACAGGAGCATGGGAGATGTCCATCCACTCGGCAACCCGCACTACCATCTGTCTCCATCGAACATCGGCCGTGTGGCTGAAGGCATTGCCGAGACCCTTTCGGAAATTGACCCGGCCAACGCGGATTTTTACAGGAAAAACCTCGTTGCTTTTAAGGAACAGATGAGGGAGAAGCAGGCTCAGTGGGCCGGAAAGCTCAAGGGAAAAAGGTTTATCGCATTCCATAAATATTTTGAATACCTTGCAAATGAGTTTGGATTTCAAATTATAGGGTATATAGAGTCTAAACCCGGTATACCGCCTTCCTCAGGGCACATAGCTAAATTAGTGGAGACAATCCGGACGACAAACGCGGACGCGATACTCACCACCGCCTATTACGGAAAAAAAGAGGTCGAGTTCCTCTCGCAGAAGACAGGGATCAAAGGGCTGGTGGTTCCCCATGAGGTGGGTTGTCAAGATGGGATAAAAGACTGGTTTACGCTCATGGACAGTGTGGTGGATTCACTTAAGTAACTGAGGAGAAAGGGAGAAAAATGGAAGCCTTTAATCTGCTTATATGCCCGTTTCTAACATGTGTGCTCCTCATACTGATACATGCCTATTTCGGCATCCATATCCTTGAGCGGGGCATAATCTTCGTAGACCTCTCCCTTGCCCAGTTTATAGGGCTTGGGATAGCCTTATCGCTCCTTATAGGACACGATGCGTCAGAGAGTTATATATTGCCGGTTGTTTTCGCCGTTATAGGGGCATCCATCCTGTCTCTATCAAGGCATATTGCCCGGTTCGTCAATATCGAGGCGTTTATCGGAGTCCTGTATATCTTTTCCTTTTCCGCAAGCATTCTTATACTCGACCGGACACCGCACGGCCTTGAGGAGTTTAAGGCGCTCCTTAACGGCAATATCCTATGGGTTACGCCAGGGGAGGTGTTCAGCACTTTCATCCTTTACTCGGCTATAGGAATTTTTCACCTTGTCTTCAGGAAGAGGTTCTTTGCCCTCTCATACGAAAGCAAGGGGAATAGCTTATGGGAGTTCCTGTTTTTCCTGAGTTTTGCGGTTGTGCTTGTAAAATCTATTCACATGGCCGGCATACTGCAGGTCTTTTCATTCCTCGTTATCCCTGCCCTTATCGGGAGACTCTACACGAAAAAAATCTTGAACGTGCTCGTAATAGGCTGGCTGTTCGGCCTATTCGCAAGTCTTTTTGGTATTGCTATTTCCTACAAGTTCGACCTCCCCACAGCGCCCTTAATAGTAGCCTCGTTGAGTTTCACTTTCTTTTTGCTCTTACTCCATAAGTTTTTAAAAGTTAGGGCGTTATGAATTCAAACCAAAACGCGCATAAAGCCTTTTTAGTTGACATTATTCAGCCCTGATAGTAAATTATTTTTCCGCTAATATCAATAAAGGACGGTCTGTTTATGGCTGATATAATGCCTTTTAAGGGTGTTTTATACGACTCGGAAAAGGTCGGGGACATGGGTAAGGTTATGGCCCCGCCTTATGATGTGATATCACAGTCCCAGCAGGACGAGCTTTATTCAAGGCATCCGAACAATGTGGTGCGCCTAATACTCGGCCGGACATCGCCGGATGACGCGCCCGGAAGCGACCGATACAGCAGGGCCGCCTCTGACCTGAGGCAGTGGCTCGCAAGCGGCGTCATCGTTCAGGACAAAAAGCCCGCTATATATTATTATACGCAGTCTTATGCGCCTAAGGACAACGGCAAGCTGACACGAACTGGTTTTTTCGCGCTCTCGCGCATCGAGGAGTTCGGCAAAGGGAAAATCCACGCCCACGAGCAGACCCTTTCAGGCCCAAAGGCCGACAGATTGAAACTCATGCTCGCGTGCAACGCCAATTTAAGCGCGGTCTTCTCCCTTTACTCAGACCCGTCGCTCGTTGTGAACAGGCTTCTCGAAGGCCCCATTTCAGGAAAAAAGCCGCTTATTGATGTGCTCGACGACAACCATGTCGAAAACAGGCTCTGGAGGATAGACGACCCGAATGTTATTCGCGCGGTAACAGAGGCGGTGTCCGGCAAGGCCCTTTTCATAGCAGACGGCCACCATCGCTACGAGACCGCCCTCAATTACAGGAACCTCATGAGGGAGAAGAACCCTGACTCGACAGGGCTTGAGCCTTACAACTATGTCCTCATGTATTTTTCCAACATGGACGGCGAAGGCATGACCATCTGGCCCACGCACAGGGTGGTGCACGGCCTTAAGGGATTTGAAGAGGACTCTTTCATGAAGTGGCTTTCCTCCTGCTTTAACATAGAGGAGTTCAGCTTCGCGTCAGCGGACCAAGGCGCGGCAAGGGACAGGTTCCTTGAAAGGCTTTCCGCGGCAGGCCAAAAGGCCATCTCGATAGGCATGGCGATCTCAGGGAGAAACAGCTATTTCGTCCTTACGCTCAATGGAGCGGATGTCATGGACAAGGCCTTCGGCAGCGCCATACCGGAGGTCTTCAAACAGCTCGATGTTACCGTCCTTCACAGGCTTGTTCTGGAGAAGCTGCTCGGCATAACGCGCGAGGCCGAGGAAAGGCAGGAGAACCTGATATATGTGAAAAACAGCAACGAGGCGCTGAATGCCGTGAACACAGGGCCGGTGCAACTCGCATTTCTCCTTAACCCCACCCGCATCGAGCAGGTAAAGGCAGTGGCAGAGGCCGGCTTCGTCATGCCGCAGAAGTCAACATACTTCTATCCCAAGCTCCTCTCAGGGCTCGTGATGACACTTCTCGACAGCGAAAACCAGGCTGTCAAGGCATGAGGGCTGATTGATGTTTACCTTTGCTTCAGAGGCATTTGAGGCAACAAACAAAGAACGGATTGGCCCATATGCCTTTTTTCAGCATGAAACAGGGCAGAAGCTCACCGGAGACACGGTCTTACTCTCGGAATTCATACCCCCGATAAAAAGCGGAAACAGCGTAATTGAACTCGGCGCAGGCGCTGGGGCGCTGCTCCTTCTTCTCGCGTGGAAGACAGAGGCTTCGAGGATTGTCGGAGTGGAGATAGACAAAGGCGCCTCAGCCCTTGCCCGGAGGAATATCGAGATAAACGGCCTGTCAGGAAGGGTCGAGGTCATAAACGCGGACTACAGGACGCTCCCCGATGTCTTCGACAAAGGGGCCTTCCCTGTCGTTGTCAGCAACCCGCCCTATATCAAGGCAGGCGCCGGAAGGCATAGCCCCGCGTCTGAAAGAAACGCGGCGCGGAGCGAGGTGCACGGCGGATTGAGGGACTTGATCTCCGTATCAAAGCATCTCGCAGGCAAAGACGGCAGGATATTTTATGTGTTTACCGCAACGCGGCTTAAAGAGATGCTCCGCGAGCTGGAAGGCGCTGGACTCAGGCCCGCGCGCCTTTCATTCAAAATTAACGCAGGCGAAAGAAAACCAAAGGTCTTCCTCGTTGAGGCCATACAGGCATGGGCATGACAGCCTCCTTTACGAAAGGGCCTTTTCCATGGCCCTTTTTATAACTTCCTTAAGTTCTGCGTCCTTTACAGGCTCGACGGTCTTTTCGATGAACTGTCTTTGCTCATCCGTAACCTCGGCGGCCTTCAAGGTAGTGGTATGCGGGACTTCTTCCTGATAGATATTTGAGACATCCCCATGCCTTATGATGATGTCGGTTATGAAGTCCCCTTTGAGCCTGTCGTTAAGCGTTCCGATTATTTCCTTTTTCCTGTAGGAAAACTCCGTCATCCATACCGATGACGATACGGCGCAGTAAAGGGTCTTGCCTATAAGCCTCGTTGGTTCAGAGACCGCATTGAGTCCGGGGCCAGCCGCCTCTTTCCAGAGCTTTCGTATCTTATGCTCCCTGACCTTTGCCTCTATGCCGAGCGCGCCGTAGGAATTAAGGATGATGCTGCCGAGCCTGACCGGCCCCTTCTCATGGCTGGATGCGTTTGGCCATTGCCGTATCCTTAAAGCCGACATATCACGACACCTTTACCCTGTTATAAAGCCTTCCGCCGATTAATTGCCCGAGTATCGCGCCCATGGCTATCACAGGCACAAAGGTGAAATCCAGACCCGCGTATTTTCTGAGCACTATGATGGCCGGTATCGGCAGGTGGATGTACAAGAACCACATGAGCGAAAACTTCCTTGTTTTCCCCCTCAAATACCCGAAGGGCAGATTCAGGACGAGCGCCGCAACCGTAACGAGCGCCAACGATGTCATCATATACTGAAAATCCACTTTAATAAATTAACAGAAAACAAGCAGGTATGTCAACGCAAAGGGTTGCGGGTTGTTGAAAGAAGCATTTTGGGGGAAACCTTTCTGTAGAAAGGTTTCCCCCAAACCCCTTTCCAAAGACTTTTAGTGTTGCCCACAAGACCCCCGCCCTGTCAGACATCCAGCCACCTTAAAATCAATGCACTATCTTGACAGGGCGGGGGTCTTGTGGGCAAAAAATACTAAAAGTTTTTGAAGAGAGTTTGAGAGAAACTTTTTACAAAAAGTTTCTCTCATGTTGCTTCTTCAGCGTTCGTATCAGTTGCCTTCGAGTCTTTCGAGGATGAACTTGAGTTGTCTGTCCCCGGGGTTTAGCCGGGCCGCTTCTTTTATTACGGATTTAGCCTCTTCGTTTTTTTCCAGCTCATAGAGAAGAAGGCCGTAGGCCTTGAGTATGTTCGAGTCGAGCGGGTATTTTTTTGCCCCTCTTTTGAGCACGGCGAGGGCATTGTCCTTGTCCTCCATGCCCTGATACGAGAGCGCGAGGTAGTAATAGCCTGCCGGGCTTTCATCGAGTTTTATCGCCTCTTCAAACCGCTCCGCGGCCTTTCCGAAGTTCTTTTCCCTGAAGAATTTGCCAGCGGCTATTGTCGCCTCAACGGCCTTGGTCTTTTTCTCCTCAGGGGTAAGGAGCGCATAGGGGTCAAGCGTCGGGGCCGCGAGCTTGCCGCCCGGGTATTCGGCGTCGAGGACTGTCTTGGCCTTGACAGCGCCTTTGAACCGCATCTCCTCGAATACCGTTGTGCCGAAAAAATTTCCGGATGCGTCAAAGGCCTCGTCCGTTGATTCCATGTTGACCTCGTTTGCGTAAATGTTATTTGACTTAACCGCAGGGGTTGACTTTACTATTTTTACGCCGAGCTTGTTCTGCGTAACATTACTTGCGGTCATCTCTGCCTGAGAGGATTCGATAAGCACGGCTATTGCGCTGTGCCATATTGCCGCGTTTGAAATCCTTGGGGATGGGGCGCCTATTGAATGAAGGCCGATGGCATTATCATCGAGTATGATGTCCTCTATCCGCGAAGGCGAATTAATCAGCTTCAGCGCGGTCTCGGCGCCGGTTATCTTCACGAACGAAAGCTCCGCCTCGTTGTCTTGGACCGTAACGCCCTTCCACGCATCTCCTCCGGTCTTTGGCATGAACTCGATAAATTCGTCCTTTAAGCCGCGCGCCCTGAGCCTCCCGTATATGGTCATCGAGGAGCCTTTTTCAAATAGCAGCCTTGCGCCTGCCTCGATTGTCAGGTTCACGCCCTTTGCCACAGTTAAGTTGTCCTTTACTATGTAGTCGCCGGCAGGAAGCGTCCTGTCCTTTGTGATTTCGCCCGTAAGCACGACAGGCTCTTTTTCCCTGAGCGACGCCTTGACAGGCTCCGCAGGCTCGCCTGTGTTTTTCGCTTCATCAACAGATGAAACCCTGTAGTAATAGGCTGTCCCTTGTTTGGCGGCCGCGTCCGTGAATCCCTCCTCCTCGACAGCGGCTATCTCGATGTATCCGGAAAGAGGCTTTTCGCTCCTTAGCACTTTATAGGCCGACAGGTCAGGCGCAGAGACCTTTTTCCATGTAAGCTCAATCCTCTCGACAAAGGCCCTTGCCGATAGTCCCTCGACCTGCGGGGGAGGGGCAGTGTCAATGGTTAGAAAGCCGCTTATGTCAGACCATGACGATTCCTCTCCGGTGGGCCTTCTGAGATAGACTGTTACAGGCGCGTCTTTGATGTTGTCTCCGGGAGACGGGAGGAATTCGCCCAGGTATTCCCCGTCCTTGACCTCCTTCATCATGAGGCCTTTCTTAAGTCCCGCGATGTCATACATGCCGACAAGCCCGGGTTCGCCCTCCATAGCCGTCTTGAACACAGCCCCTTTTCCAAAAGGCCCTTCCCGTGCGTTGGACAGGACATTCCTTATAAGCGGCCTTGACTCCATCTTCATGCCCGGAGGCGCAGGTATTTTTTCATTG
>CAYIRV010000036.1:0-10023 GCA_964365865.1 uncultured Thermodesulfobacteriota bacterium
CGTCATAACTTCGCATACCCGCGTTGCTCCTCATCTCGTCGTTGCGGCGTATACAAAAATACGCCTCACTCCTCGTTTTCGTCGCGCCTTGGTCTGCTTTGTTCTGACGCTCCGTATCGGCAATTACTTATGACATTGTGTTTAAGCGGTGCTGAGAGCTTCATAAACGCCTCAAAAGCCTCTTTCGGCGATACGGACGAGGCCTGTTTTGAGTCTTTTTTAAGGATTATGTGAGGCGCGGCCCAAGGCGCCCATCTTCTCTCGTCAGTTGCGCCCCATATGGCAACTACAGGTCTTCCGAGAGCCGCGGCTATGTGCATGGCGCCTCCGTCAAGGCAGACAACGATGTCAGCGAGGCTCAAGGCCGCTATAAGTTCCGAGAGCCGCTCTGTCCTGTATAAGAGCGGCCGCTCTTTCATAGCCGAAGCGAGCGCCTCTGCGCCTTCGTCGTCTCCGGGATGGAGCAAGGCGTCCTTTGTTCCGGGCGACCATGTAAGAAGCGCCTTAAACCCCCCTCCCCCCTCGCGGGGGCTGGGCTCCCATTGACCCCCCCAATCCCCCCCTTGTGTATGGGGGGGATTGGGGGGGTCAATGGGAAGCGGGGGGTGGGGGTTTTCAATCATGTCCCCCAACTCTTTAAAATATTCCAAAGGCCACCTGTTTTCAGGCCGTCTGGAGCTTATGTGAAATAGGGCTATTCTACGGCCCGGGCACGCGCCCTTCAAAAATTCGCGCGCCTTTTTTACCTCATTTTCATCCGGCCTTATGAAAAGCCGCGGCGGAGAATCATCTTCTATGCCCAGGGGTTTTAAGAGGCGCATCATTGCCAAAACCTCATGCACAGGCTCGGACGGGCCTTTGACAACAGAGTTGTAGAAACGGCTGCTGCCGTGCTTTGGGGCATATCCTATCCTCAACTTCGCGCCCGTAAGGTATGTAAGCCGGGCGAGCCTTGGGGAATATGAATACGCGCACCCGATTGCCGCATCGAACCTCTTTGAGCGGATTTTCCTGATAACGGACAGCTGCCCAAGAAGCACCTTTAAAACTCCTTTTCCTTTTGCCCTGTGTTTTTCCTTTTCATATATGAAGACCTCGTCGATGTCAGGGTTGTTCCTTACTATGTCCGCGTTATAGGAGTTCACGAGGACAGCGATTTCAGCCTCCGGGTATTTAAGCCGCACTGCCCTCATGGCAGGGGTGGTGCACACGAGGTCCCCGATGTTGTCCCGCCTTATGAATAATACGCTTTTTGGCTTAAAGACATCAGCCATCTGCGGAAAACCCTCTTTGCGCCTCGCTGGAGAGGACGACGCATATGGCCGCGAACGAGAGCATGATGTTGCCATAGGCCTCTGACCATAGGCCGTTTGCGATATTAACGAGCCCGTAAGACACGAGCACCGCAAGAAGGGCGAGCTTAAGGAGTTTCGGCCCAGAGCTGGGCAACCGGACAGCCTTTAGTATCAAGCTCAGCCAGAAGACGAGGAAGGCCAGAAGCCCGATGACGCCGACCTCGAAAAGTATCTGCAAGAACAGGTTGTGCGGGTTAGACGAGCCGTAGTTGCCTTTGCTGAAATACCCGTATGTCTCCGGCTTCGCCTCCTTCCATTTTTCGAGGAACCCCATGTCCTTTGCCGCATAGTCTATCTTTTTCCAGCCGTAGCCGTATCCCAAGACAGGTCTTTCTTTTATCATGTCGAGTGTGCCCGACCATATGGCGAGGCGGTTATTCCAAGCCGTGTATTCGTTTGATGTGTATGTGCTTGGCGTCAGGAGCGTTTTATATCTCGTAAGCGCGCCGGGCTTTGCCTGAAGGATTATAAGGCCGAGGAGTATCGCTATTCCAGCGCCGATTGCTAAAAGCCGGAGTCTCCTTGCAGCGAGCGTCAGAACCGCGCAGGATACCACAATGGCCGCAGTCTGCGCCCTGTGGTTATTGAGCACGGTCAGGAAAAATTCGAGCGCAACTAAAAAAACGAGGAGCCGCATGAGCCTTTTATCTTCCTTCATCGAGTAAATATAGGCAAGACCGAGCGGTATGTAGAATGTGGCAAAGGTGGCATACCCTGAAGTGAATCTTTTGTCAGGCATGATAGACCAGTCTCCGAAAAGCTCATGCCCGTGCCTGAATACGATGATTGCGCTCAAGACCGCGAACCCCCCGAATAAGGAGTAAAAAACAGGTTTTAGTTCATCCACGCTTCGGTATTCCGTGGTTATCACGAAGAAGACGACAATCTGGTATAAAAGGTTTTTCCTTATTGCGTTGAGGCTTTCAATGGGAAAAGGGCTCAAGACAGAGCTTAAGACAGCCGCTACAAAGAGAAGGCAGAGCGCGGCGATTGTCGTGTCCTTGAGATTTATCTTGACCTTGCCTTTAGCGGCCTTTAACACGAAAAAAAGGAGCATGAGGACAAAGGCCGTGTTCCGGACGCCTGTGAAGGGCTTAAAGGGCTGGAAGAAAAGAAAGACGCATAAAAACACATTGATAAGCCCGTAGCTTCCGGCAAAGCCGTTTATTTTGTCCAATAGCCGCACTAAAGCCTCGCTTTATCCTTGTTCTCCGTTGTCAGAAGGGCCTTGAGCCCGGTCTTAAAGACCTCGTCAACCGTTATTTCGGTTATGCACCTTCTGTGTTTATGCCAGCATTCGTATGGGACAGAGAATGTATGGGAGCATGGAATGCAACTCATATCCTTTTTCTGAATGATAAAGGCTTTTGCGCCCATGGGCCTCTGGTCAGACATATTGCACGGCCCTGCTATGTCAACAACAGGGATATTCAGCGCGTCAGCCATGTATATAAGTCCTGTATCAACGGCTATGACGAGACCGAGATGTTTTATCACAGCGGGTGCATCCTCGAGCCGGAGAAGTCCGCACAGGTTTATAACCCTTTTGTCGCTGTGAAGCGAGGCCCTCAAGGCGTCGCCTGTGGGCCGCTCTTTTTCCGAGCCGAGGAATATTACGCCGTAGTGAGTTTCATTGATAATGCGGGCCGAAAGCCTCATGAAATTTCCCTTTCCCCAGTCCTTCATGGCGTTCCCTGTGCCGAGTGCAATGCCCACGAACCGCGAACCCTCCATCATGGCAGCATAAGGCGCGGCCTTTGCCTCTGCGTCAGGCGAGGCATAGACCTCCTTGTTCAGGCTCGAAACACCTATACCTAAGTGTCTCAGGCTCTTCAGGTATGTCTCAAGCGCTGTCCTCGGATAGATGTGGTATTCGATGTGAGTTGAGAGTCTTAACAGCCTCTTGAGCGTGCCTCCGAGGTAGTCAGGTTGCACGGCAACCCTCTTGGGTATCATTGCCCAGAAAGGCGCGAGGATGTTCGTTGCATTAGGCATAAGTATCAGGGCAGAGCCGAAGCGCCTCTTTCTTATTTCCTTAGCGAGCCGGAGTTTTCCCAAAAGCCCTTTGTGCCTTTTCCTGTCAAAAGGGATAATCTCGTCAACATAAGGGTTGTGCCTGATAACAGGGACAGAGGCAGGGTCAGCCACAACACTGAGCCTTGATGACGGATATGCGTTTTTTATCTCCCTGAAGACCGGGGTAGTGCATAGCATATCCCCGATTTTAGCGGTCTGGAAAACGACAAAGGAGTTTTCTTTGGCGCCAACAGAACCGAGCCTCGAAATAATAAATATCAGAGGATACGAGAGCCATGCCAAAAGCAGGTATATCAACGCAAAACCCCTTTAAATACGCCTTCAACGCCGTTTATATATCTTTCCATGCTGAATTTCTCCTTGACCCTTTTATGGCCCGCCTCTCCCATGGAGGACATAAGGGGCCTGTTGTTGAGAAGGTTTTTGAGCGCAGGCGCGAGCGAAAAAGGCGCGTCATTTTTCAAGAGCAGGCCGGTCTTGTTGTCAACCACCAACTCGGACGGGCCTACGACATCAAATGCGATTACAGGCTTTTTAAGGAGCATTGCCTCGAGGATGACGCGGGGGAGACCCTCTTTTTCCGATGCGAGTATGAAGATGTCCATGCAGTTCATGAAAGAGAGCGCGTCAGCCGAAAACCCGGTGAATATAACCCTATCCATTATGCCGAGTTTTGATGAGAGCGCCTTTAGGTTTTGCATTTCAGGGCCGTCTCCAACAACGAGGCATAAGGGGTTTTCAGCGCCCTTAAGCTCCCCAATAGCCTTAAGGAACAAATCAACCCGTTTTCTCTTTACGAGCGAGCCAACCGTGCCCACGACAACCGCGTCCGGGCCTATGCCCAGGGATTTTTTTATATCTTCGGACTTTCTTTCAGGCCGTAAAGAGGAGTCTATGCCGTTATAAACAACCGCGCATTTATCCGGCCTTACTCCGCTTTTTACAAGTTCGTCGAGAACGCCCCTTGATACGCATATGACCTTTTCAACGCTTCTGTTCACAGCCTCTGCCTCAACCTTGTTGAGCTTGACCGCTATCCTCGTGTGCTGGACGCAGGGGATTCCGGCATCCCTTGCCGCGAGTATGCCTTCGAGGTTCGAGGACGGCTGATTGTTCATGTACAGAAGGTCCGCCTTTTTTGTGCTTAAAACTTCCGCGAGCCGCAACGACAGAGGCGCTATCCTGTCCATATAGTCTATGTAAAAGACGGATTTTTTCTTGAGCCCTGGTGAAAGGAAGAGGAGCGCGCGCGCGGCCTCTTTGAGGGCCTTTGCATAGGGGATTTTCCCCGGCCTTTCCATGAGCATGAATTCAACGCCCTGCCTTTCAAGCTCTGTCTTTATGTCCGAGTCTTGCCCCTTTTTATAGTTGGCGTAAAATACGGCCGAAAATTCGTATGCCTTCCTGTCCAGCCTTTTAAGCAGTTCAAGGAGGCTGTTTGTGCCTCCTCCCCACTCTTTGCCTGTATCCAATATGACGACCCGTTGTTTCATAATGAACGCTTCCATATCCTCCCCACTTTGTTAAAGGGGGGATTAAGGGGGGTTAGTTTGTTATGGATTGCAGACCTTTGAAAAAACCGCGCGCAGTTCCTCAGAGGTTTTCCTGCTGTCAAAGAGATTCACTGCCCTTTCTCGGCCCTTAACGGAAAATTCCCTGCATAGCACGGGTTCTTTCATAAACCGTTCAATGGCGTTAGCAAGCGAAAAAAAGTCGCCGGACGGGAGCAGTACCCCTGCATCGCCCACAACCTCCGGGATAGAGCCGCTTAAGGTGGAGATAACCGGCCTTCCGCAGGCCATTGCCTCCACGAGCACCATGCCGAACTGCTCCTGCCATTCCATAGTGGGATAGCTCGGCAGCACGAATACATCGGCGAGCCTGTAAACATCCGGCATGTCATCGTAGGAAATAAAGTCGAGAAACCTGAAGTTCTTCTCAAGGCCGGTCTCTTTTATGAGCTTTTCCATGTTGGCCTTTTGCGCGCCCTTGCCGGCGATTGCAACGACAAAATCCGCATGGCCCTTTTTCCTCAAGGCAACGGCCGCGTATATCAGGTTGTGGACGCCCTTCCATGACACGAGCTTGCCGGCATACAAGACTACAAAGGCATTGTCCGGTATATGGTTTTTCTTAAGAAGGTGCGCGGGTTTTGGGCCAGGGCAGAACCTTTCCGTATCTACGCCCGGATACACGACCTTTGTTTTTTCCTCAGGCGCGCCCTCAAGTCTCAGGCATGTCTCTGCCGCTTTTGTGAACGGCAGAAACAGGTCAACCTTGTCCATAATGCTCTTTTTTTGAAGGTTTGACTTGTCGTCAAAGATTGACCTGTAGGGGATGTTTTCCCACCACGCGAGCACGAACTTGAAGCCGAGCCTGTGCTTAAGCCCGGCGACCGTATAGGCCGCTCTCATGAGGTCGCAGGAGTAGACAAGGTCAAACCCGTCAAGATATTTAGCCAGAGAAAAATAGTAAAAATCCATCTTCCTGTGCGGCGCCTTCATGAACCGGCTATAGGCGTTGACAGGGTCTTTGGCACCGAGCGTCAACTCCTCTCTGCTGGTCAAAAAACGCTTGTTCAGGGCAATGGAGCTTACATCAAAATCATTCCTTTCGCCGACAAAAACAGTTATGTCAAAGCGTTCCTTCAGAGGCTCGAAGCGCTGGATTGACCATTTGCTGATTTTGTTATCGAGGACAATGCCTATCTTTGTCAATTTTTTCACCGGCCCGCCTCACCCTCCCCTTTGTCCCCTCCCGTCTTGGATACCCCGCCCAGCACCACTTTCCGCGACAGAGGCTCGGTGTAATGACCTGCCTCGGTATTGGAAAGTGGTGCTGGGCGGGGTAGTTCATTTATTGCGGATGATACGGCCTCAAAGACTTCGTCAACGGTGAACGCCTCCATGCACTTTTGGTACTCGCATTTTTTGCCCACGCACGGGTCGCATGTGCGCTCTTTTTTAATGACCGTGTGGATTTCCGTATCATACAGCGGGCCTGTCCTCGCAGGGTCTGCTACGGCATAGAGGGCCACAACAGGGGTTGAGAGCGCGACAGCCATGTGCATGGGCCCCGTGTCCCCGGTTACGAAAACCTTAAGGCGCTTTATGAGCGCGGCGGTCTCCCCGAGGCTTAATCTCCCGGCAGACACGATTGCGTCCTTTCCTATGCCTTCGGCTATCTCCGAGCAGAGCCTTTTTTCAGAGCCGGAGCCTGTGATTATAAGCTTTGTCAATGGAATGGCTAAGAGTCTTTTACCGAGCGCTGCAAACCTTTCAGGGAACCATTGCCTCGAAAGTGTCGAGGCCCCTGGCTGAAGGCCGATGAGGGTATTGGCCGGGCTTATGCCGTTATGCTTAAGGAATTGTTCTCTGCCCTGTTCCCAGCTTTTTTCAATGAACAGCTCCATCCTCTTGTCATTGGTCCCGCATCCCGCAAGGGCCGCTGTCTCAAGCCTTGCGTCAATGCCGTGGCCCAGAGCATCCCAGCCAATCAGGGGACTACGGTTCGAGAGGAGAAAATTGAAGCTCGATGTATTCGGCAGCTTAAAGATAAATCCCGCGCCAGAGAGATAGCACATGGCCGTTGCCTGCGGCTCGTTGCCGTGGAATACGAGCGCGAGGTCAAAGGAGTATTTCTTAAGCTCCTTAATGGTCGAAAAAAATCTTTTATATCCGCCGTAATACGGGATAACCCCGTTTATGCGCGGATTGTTTTCAAAAAGCGCCATATTGTCTTTGTTGAATAAGGCGATTATCCGCGCATTAGGAAATCTTTTTCTTACGGCCTTTATGGCCGGGGTTGAAAGGAGCGTGTCCCCTATGGCGGTTGAAGAAACAACGAGGATGTTTTTAATACTGCCTTTGTCAAACGCTTCTATGCCCGTCCGCCTTTGGTCAATGGCCTTAAGGGTCTTTGTATAGAGATACAGGCATGTATCTAACGGGTTCCGCCTCATATCCTGCCCTTTACCTTAAGATACAGGCTCGATAGCACTGTGCTCGTGTAAATCCTCAGCCTCTTTCTGAACCAGTCAACATCGTCCTTTACCACAATCCTCTTTATTGAAAAAGGGTCGTCCCCGGGCTTGCAAACGCCCGGCTCTGTTGTAAAGACCGCGCTGTAGCCCGCTTCCTTGGCGGCCCTTAAACACGCGGCGTTGTATTTTCCTCTGGGCCATGAAAGATATTTGCACTCGGTTTTAAGCCGAGCCTCTATGGCGCTTTTTGACCCGCGAAGCTCTTTGTCAAGCTCATCTTCCTTCAGCTTGTCGCACTCCCTGTGCGTCATGGTGTGCGAGCCGAATTCCACAAAACCGCTTGCACGCATCTCCTCAATCATCGCCCAGTCCATTACTACCTTTGCCGCGTCCGCGCGTTCGATAAGCTCCTTTGTCCTGTTGTGCGGCACAGGCACAGCGCGATAAGCGTCAATCAGCCCAAACTTGTCGAGGCCTTGCAAACTTGCCATGTCCGCCCATCCTGTAACGAGAAAAACAACGGCCTTTATGCCCAAAGACTTAAGCACTGGAAAGCCGTATATGTAGTTGTCGAGATACCCGTCGTCAAATGTTATTACAGCGGCCTTGCCTTTAAAACCGGCCTTGCCTTCAATGAAGTCCATAAGCTCGTGAAGCGAAGGCGTAAAAAACCCCTGGTCCTTAAGAAGCCGCATATGGGCCTCAAAGACCTCAGGGGTAACGGTAATCGTGTCGCCCTTGAGCGGGCTTATGTGGTGATACATTAGAACAGGTATCGTGGGCATAGGCCGTCCCTTACCTTCTTTCCCTCAGAAGCTCCATATACAGAGAGCGCATGCCGTCAACCATTGCATCGTTCGAGTAGTTTTTCTCAACGAGCCTCCTGCCCTCTTGTCCCATCCTTTGCCTGAGAGGCGCGTCCTTAAGAAGCCTTATGAGCGCTTTGGCGAGCGCCTTAGTGTCAGAGGGTTCCACGAGTATGCCGGTTATGTTGTCAACAACAACCTCGTCAACCCCGCCTGTCCTGAAGGCCACAACCGCCTTTTGCATGGCAGCGGCCTCGAGTATCGAGGTGCCGAGCGCCTCCTGAAGGGTCGGGAGCACAAAGAGGTCAATGGACTTAAGTATTGAAGGCACATCGCTCCTCAGTCCTAAAAGCCGTAAATTTTCCCCCACTCCGAGCCTTGCAATGTCTTTTTCGATATTCTCTTTCTGCGGCCCGTTTCCGGCGAATACAAAGACCGCGTCAGGCACAGCCTTCAATACTTCAGGCACTGCCTCGAGGAGAAGGTGATGGCCTTTCTTGCGTCTCAGTATGGCTATGGTCCCAACGAGCAAGGCCGATTGAGCGAGGCCGAGCTCCTTTTTAAGCGTCCCGTCTGTCTTTTCAGGGTTAAACCTATCAAGGTCAACGCCTGTGGGTATGGCCGCCACCTTATCGGCGGAAAGCCCCTTTTCTCCCACGAGATAGTCCCGGACATGCCTGCTCACCGTAACCACCTTGTGCGGCAGCAGCGAATACGTGGTTTTTGATGTTATGGGCAAGGCAAGATGCCGGGTCCTTACGATAACAGGCCTTTTCCTTGAAAGCCGGGCCGCCACGGCAGAGAGGAGGCTGTCAACGCCGCTGTGCGTGTTCACTATGTCAACGGACTGCTCTTTTATGAGCCTTAAGCAGTATCTTATCGCGGAGATGTCGAAGGAGGATTTCAACGGGTGCGTGAAGACCTCTATGCCCGCGCCTTTGGCCTTTTCCGAAAGCCGGCTTCCGGGCCTGCAGAGTATAATGGCCCGGTCACCGAGCCTTTTAAGCCCCAGACATTCGTTGAACGTCCTGTTCTCCTGTCCGCCCCATCCTGCCGAAGACTCTGTATGCAGAACCGTCAGCATTTTTCAGACCAAGCCCCCCACCCTACCCTCCCCCACAGGTGGGGAGGGAAAAAGGCGCGCCTGTATTATCAGGTGGTCTCCAAGGAGCAGGTCTTTGGAGGAAAGAAGCCTCGAAAGCGCGGCCTTTTCCCCGCGCTTTTCAAACAAGAGGCCCATGACGTAGGCTGTTTTCAGAAGTAAATATACGGCAAGGCCGGACCTTTTAAGCCGTGACGCCTTTACGCACGCGAGCTCGAACCCTGTTTTTCCCATAATCCCCAACAGGTCAACCATAGAGGCCGGGTTATAGGTTAGAGAGTCCCAAGGCTTTGAAGGGTCAATGGTCCTCACAGGCTTGAAGTGCGGAAAGTAACCCCGCCTCAGGAAGTAAAACCTGGACCCTGCGCGGAGCGTGTTCGGGGTGCTGAGTATTACGCTCCCGCCTTCTTTCAGCACCCGTTTAAATTCCCTGAAAAGCGCCGCGTGGTTCTCAATATACTGGATGACCTCGGAGCATACGATATAGTCGAAGTTTTTTCCAACGAACGGGAGCGGCTGGTCAAGGTCCGCGACTACAAACCCTCTGCCCCCCTTACCCTTGGCATAAAGGTCAAGCGAGAGGACATCGAAATTAGACTCTTGAAGCGCGGAGGCGAGCTCCCCGCTCCCGGAGCCTGCGTCGAGGAGCCTTCCGGGTTTTAAACCCTTCATGAAATCCGCCAGAGCCTTATGGTAGTCCTTCATGTCCTCATGTCTAATACGAACGCAATAAATGTTTTT
>CAYIRV010000037.1:0-1557 GCA_964365865.1 uncultured Thermodesulfobacteriota bacterium
CTCAAGGAGGCCGTAGACCCTCTTCACCTTCTGCTTCTCGCGCAACTGCAGAGCGTACTCGGAGACCTTGCCCCTGCCCTGGCCGTGCTGGCCCGGGGCGTAGCTTCTCCTCTCAAAGGCGCACTTGTCGGTGTAGCACCTGTCCCCCTTGAAGAAGAGCTTCATGCCCTCGCGTCTGCATTTCTTGCATACCGAATCAATAGTCCTTGCCAAAGCCTTCCTCCCTTTTTACACCCTCCGCCTCTTGGGCGGCCTGCAGCCGTTGTGCGGAAGCGGGGTTACATCCTTTATGAGCGTAATGCCGAAACCCGCT
Organism: uncultured Thermodesulfobacteriota bacterium; assembly: GCA_964365865.1. Classification (GTDB taxonomy): domain Bacteria; phylum Desulfobacterota; class GWC2-55-46; order GWC2-55-46; family GWC2-55-46; genus CAYIRV01. Next base: position 314 of record CAYIRV010000037.1, read on the forward strand.
GACTGAAGCGACCGCAGGGCCGATTCCCTGCCGGCGCCCGGCCCGTTTATGTATACATCAACCGTCTTGACCCCCATGTCCATGGCCTTCCTTGCCGCGGTCTCAGCCGCGACCTGCGCGGCGAAGGGCGTGCCCTTGCGGGAACCCTTGAACCCCTGCGACCCTGAACTCGACCACGCGACCACATTGCCGGCCGGGTCGGTGATGGTTACGATGGTGTTATTGAATGTGGATTTTATGTGCGCTATTCCCTTTGAACCTACTCTTTTGTCCTTAGCCTTTGCCATTCACTCCTCCGTCAGACCTTTAAAAGCTTTGCTATCCGGCTTACTCGGCCTTCCTGATGGCCACTACGCCTTTGCGCGGCCCCTTCCTCGTGCGCGCGTTCGTATGCGTCCTCTGTCCGCGCACAGGGAGATTCTTCCTGTGCCTTAAGCCGCGGTAACACCCCATGTCAACGAGCATCTTGATGTGCATGGACACATCCTTCCTTAAATCACCCTCGACCTTGTGCTCCGTGTCTATGACCTTTCTTATGGCCGCTACCTGCGCCTCGGTAAGGTCCTGCGCCTTTACGGAACTGTCCACCCCTGACTTTGCGAGTATCTTCATGGCAGACGCCTTGCCGATGCCGAATATCTTCGTAAGCGCAATTTCAATCCTTTTGTTCTTTTGTAAGTCTACCCCTGCGATTCTTGCCAAAACATTCCTCCTTGTCTTTACGGGTAAACGGGATACAGCCCCTCTGCCTATTGCGAACAACCCGCCTTAAATACCCTGCGGCCCCTCTACCCCTGCCTCTGTTTGTGCTTGGGGTTCTCGCACACCACCCTTACAACGCGGACGCGCCTTACTATCTTGCACTTGGCGCATATCTTTTTTACCGAGCTTCTAACCTTCATGTCCTTACCGCTCCCTTAACGATTCTAATAAGGTCTCAGCGCACTTTGTCTGAAAAGTCTTGCTTGCCGCCTACTTCGCCCTGAATATAATCCTGCCCCTCGTAAGGTCATACGGGGATAGTTCCACCAACACCTTGTCCCCCGGAAGTATCTTTATGAAATGCATCCTCATCTTTCCTGAGACATGCGCCAACACCTTGTGCTTATTTTCAAGCTCAACCCTGAACATGGCGTTCGGCAGGGTCTCGATGACCTTGCCTTCTACCTGTATCGCATCTTCTTTGGGCATATCCCGCCTTTAATGCTCCCTTCCATATCTTCCCCCCTTAATTAAGGGGGGAG
>CAYIRV010000037.1:1657-9867 GCA_964365865.1 uncultured Thermodesulfobacteriota bacterium
GGGGGAGGGTAGGGTGGGGGGGTTCAATCGCAGTTCGGTGTCATGGCCTGCTCAGCACATAAGGGCCATCCGGAGTTATTGCCACCGTGTGCTCGAAATGCGCTGAAAGTCCACCGTCGGCTGTAACGGCCGTCCAGCCGTCATCGAGTATCCTCACTTCGCTCGTCCCGGCGTTGACCATCGGCTCTATGGCCAGCACCATGCCTGCTCTCAGGCGAATCCCTCTGCCGGCTATCCCGAAGTTAGGAACCTGCGGCGGCTCATGGAGTTCCCTTCCTATGCCGTGTCCCACGAACTCGCGCACTACCGAAAAACCAGCCGCTTCGACATGCCGCTGGACTGCCGCTGATATGTCCATGAGCCTTCCGCCCTCTTCCGCCGCGCGAATCGCTAAGTCGAGGGAGGCCTCTGTAACATCCATAAGCCTCTTAGCCTCCGGCGTTACCCTGCCGACCGGCACTGTTACGGCCGCATCCCCGTAGTAACCGTTGGAGAGGACGCCGAAGTCTATGCTGAGAATGTCCCCGTCCTTTAAGACCTTGCCCTTTGAAGGCATGCCGTGCACGACCTCGTTATTGACGGATGTGCAGAGGCAATACGGATAGTCCTTGTATCCCTTGAAGGCAGGGAGAACGTTGCGATTCTTCGTCTCCTCTTCAGTAATAAGCTCAAGGTCCATCGTGGAGGCCCCGGGCCTCACATTTTCCTTTAATATCTCTAATATCTCGGCAACGATGAGGTTAGACTTCCTCATCTTCCCGATTTCATCCTGCGTCTTAAGTATTATCACTTCCTTTTTCAATGACACTGACTATCGCGCCCGTTATCTCATCAATGGTCCCCACGCCTTCTACCTTCCTGTATAGCCCCATAGACGCGTAGTATTCGATGAGAGGGAAGGTCTCGTCCTCATAGACCTTAAGCCGGGCGCTTATCGTATCCTCTTTGTCGTCGTCCCTCTGGTATATCTCTGACCCGCACTTGTCGCAAACCCCGATGTTCACCGGTGCGGAGAATATCAGATGATAATTGGCGCCGCACTTCCTGCACACGCGCCTGCCGCTTAAGCGCCTTACGAGTTCTTTTCTCTCGACCTCGATGCCCACAACCGAGCTTATGCTGCGGCCCAGCTTCTTAAGGGTTTCGTCGAGCGCCCGGGCCTGCGTTATGTTCCTCGGAAAACCGTCTAATATGAAACCGGCCTTGCAGTCCTCGGAGGAGATGCGCCCAGCCACCATGTCAACCACAACGGCATCAGGGACAAGAACGCCCTTGTCCATGTATTCCTTGGCCTTGACCCCGAGCAAGGTCTTGCTCCTTACATTCTGTCGGAGTATGTCTCCGGTAGATATCTGCGGGAGCCTGTAGCGCTCCGAGAGACTGTACCCCTGCGTCCCTTTGCCGGCGCCCGGGGCCCCAAGGAGTATCAGGTCGCGCATAGACTAAAACCTGCCCCTTACCTTGCTTTTCTTTAAAAGTCCGTCGTAGCTCCGCGCAAGCAGATGCGACTCTATCTGCTGGGCCGTGTCCATCGCCACCCCTACGACTATCAAAAGAGCGGTGCCGCCGAAGAAAAACGGCGCGTTGAACTGGGAAACGAGCACCGAGGGGAGCACGCACACCGCGGCGAGATAAAGAGCGCCCCAGAGCGTCAACCGGGTCAGCACCGTATCAATATATTCCGCGGTGTTCGCGCCTGGCCTTATGCCGGGAACGAACCCGCCGTACTTTTTCAGGTTCTCGGCCACATCCTTGGGGTTGAACTGGACTGCCGTGTAAAAATATGTGAAGAACACGATAAAAACGACATAGAGGGCATTGTAAAGGAACCCGCCCGGGTTCAGACTGTCGGCTATGCCCTTCATGAACGGCACATTGGCGAAGTTGGCTATCGTAGCCGGAAATACAATTATGGATGAAGCGAATATCGGGGGTATGACCCCTGCGGTGTTTATCTTGAGCGGCAGGTGCTGTATGCCGCCTCCCATGACCTTCCTTCCGACAACCCTTTTCGGATACTGTATCGGAATCTTTCTCTGCCCGGCCTCCATGAACACGATGAAGGCCACCACCGCCACCATGAGGGCTATGAGAAAGAATACGACGAATATGCTCATCTCCCCTGCCCTCACAAGGGAGAATGTGTTGAACAGCGCCGCCGGCATCGTGGCTACTATGCCCACGAATATAATAAGCGATATGCCGTTGCCTATCCCCCTCTCTGTTATCTGCTCGCCGAGCCACATGAGGAATGTGGTGCCGGATGTGAGGGTAATAAGCGTCATAAGTCTAAACCCCCAGCCGGGCACAAGCACGATAGGCTCGCCTGCGGGCCCCTTCATTGACTCAAGCCCCTTTGCAATCATAATAGACTGAACCACGCTCAGTACTATCGTCAGGTACCTCGTGTATTGTGTAATGGTCTTTCTTCCGAGCTCTCCCTCGTCCTTCTGGAGCTTTTCGAGGCGCGGCACAACAACCGTAAGGAGCTGGAGAATGATTGAAGCGCTGATATACGGCATGATGCCGAGCGAAAATACGGAGAAACGTTCGAGCGCGCCTCCGGTGAACATCGTCGCGAAATCAAGCAGGGTCCCGCTCGTTGTCTTGAAGAATGCCGCGAGCGCTTCGGCGTCTATGCCCGGCGTGGGTATAAAGACCCCGACCCTGAACACCGCAAGGAGGAGAAGCGTGAATATAATCCTCTTATTAAGCTCAGGTACGCCTGTTATGTTGGGCGAGGCAAGGATAGCCAATCAGATGACCTCCGCCCTTCCGCCGGCTCCCCGTATCTTCTCCTCCGCGCTCTTGCTGAACATGTCCGCCCGGACAATGAGTTGTTTTTTTATATCGCCTTCGCCGAGGACCTTTACAGGGCCTTTCTTTCCCTTTAGAAGCCCCTTCAACTCCATTGAGCCGGGGTCAACGGTCTGGCCCGCGTCAAACGCATTGTCTATCGCGCCTATATTCACTATGCGGCTTTTGACCCTGAAGGGGTTTTTAAACCCCCGCTTCGGAAGCCTCCTCTGAAGCGGCATCTGCCCGCCTTCAAAACCGGGCTTCACATTGCCGCCGGTCCGGGCGGTCTGTCCTTTGCCGCCCTTGCCTGAGGTCTTTCCGAGGCCGGAGCCTTCGCCTCTTCCGACCCTTTTCTTCTTTTTCCTTGCGCCTTTCGGCGCCTTAAGTCTATCCAGCATCTTGATTATCAAACCCCTTATATTGGCAATTACTTATGATGTTGTGTGTAATCCTAAACCTTCTCAACAGAGACGAGATGGCTTACCTTTGTTATCATGCCCCTCGTGCTCGCGGTATCAGTCAGTACGCTAACGCTTCCGGTCTTCTTAAGCCCGAGGCCCAGAAGCGTGCTCATCTGCCTCTCGGTATGCCCGTAGCCGCTCTTTACGAGCGTAACCCGTATCTTTGAAGAAGCTTCCTTGACCATTTAGCGGACCTCCCGCAGATCCCTGCCCCTCATCTCTGCTATCGCCTCCCGCGACCTGAGCTGCTTAAGCGCATCTATGGTGGCCTTGACGACATTATGGGGGTTATTGGTGCCGATACACTTTGTAAGCACATCGTGCAGACCCGCGACCTCCACAACGGCCCTTACGCCTCCGCCCGCTATTATACCGGTGCCCGGGGCCGCGGGCTTGAGAAGGACCCTGCCTGCGCCGTAGGTGCCCAAAACCTCGTACGGGATGGTGCTTCCGATCATCGGGACTGTTATAAGGGACTTCTTCGCCTGCTCTATCGCCTTTCTTATGGCATCAGGCACCTCGTTCGCCTTGCCGAGCCCTGCGCCCACCTTGCCGTTGCCGTCCCCGACAACGACAATGGCGTTAAAACTGAACCTCTTGCCGCCCTTTACGACCTTGGCGACCCTGTTGAGGTATACGAGCTTGTCTTTAAGCTCACTTGTCCGTATCTTCTCCAAAAATCCCCCTTTTTAATTAGAGGTTTTTGCCTCTGATTATGCTTCGGCCATACGGCCATTTAAGGCCCCCACCCTGCCCTCCCCAGCGGGGGGAAGGGGTAAAGGAAGTTGCCCATTTAACGCTAACACATGAGGAAGGACTAAAACTTAAGCCCGGCGCCCCTTGCGCCGTCCGCGAGCGCCTTGACCCTCCCGTGGTATATATAACCGCTTCTGTCAAAGACGACCTTTTCTATGCCCTTTTCAATGGCCTTCATGGCCACAAGCTCGCCGACCTTCTTTGCGGCTTCAGCCTTCTTGAGCTTCATGGCCGTTGCGGCAATCTCCTTACTCAGGGTCGAGGCCGCTATTATGGTCTTTGAAGAACCGTCGTCTATTATCTGGGCGTATATGTGGCCGTTGGACCTGTAGACATTGAGCCTCGGCCTCGACTGCGTGCCCAGAACCTTTTTCCTGACCCTGGCCTTGCGCCTCTCAAAGCCCGTGAGCTTGACCACCCTTACCGACATCTTACTTGCCTCCGCTTGCGGCCTTGCCGGCCTTGCCCGCTTTTCTTCTTATAATCTCGCCGGTGTATTTTATGCCCTTGCCTTTGTACGGCTCAGGCGGCCTCAAGGCCCTTATTTGTGCGGCCACCTGCCCGACAAGCTGCTTGTCAGCCCCCTTTATTAAGACCGAGGTCTGCTTGTCAACAACGGCTGTAATCCCCTTGGGAAGCTCGAACCTGACGGGATGCGAAAACCCGAGCGCCAAGTTAAGAACCCCTGCAGCGGCCTCTGCCTTATACCCCACCCCGACTATATCGAGCCTCTTCTCAAAACCCGTGTGAACGCCGGTCACCATATTGGCTATGAGCGTCCTCGTAAGTCCGTGGAGCGACCTCGAAAGCCTCGATTCGTCGCCTCTCTCCACATGCACTGCGTTAGCCTTCACTTCAACCTTTATCTCAGGCCGCACCGCAAGCTCAAGGTTCCCCAGAGGCCCTGCGACCTGAACACTGCCGGACCCAAATGCCACCTTCACACCGGCCGGTATCTCTATTAGTTTTTTGCCTATCCGAGACATTATTAACTCCTAAAAGTATTGCAGGGTGGGCATCGCCCACCAAAAAGCTGCTCGTTGAAGGAACGGTGGGCTACTCTGCTTCAACAGCCTGCTAATAAACCGTGCATATAATCTCGCCGCCCACTCCGAACTCGCGCGCCGTCCTATCGGTGACTATCCCGCGGGATGTTGAAAGTATCGCGATGCCGAGCCCGCTTAAGACCTTGGGGACTTCATCCTTACCCACATACCTTCTGAGCCCGGGCTTGCTGATCCTTTTTATGCTCGTAATCGCATTCTTTTTAGACGGCGTATACTTAAGCATTATCTTTATAGAACTCCTGCCTTTGTCCTTCACGATGCTTATGTCTTTTATATAGCCTTCTTCCTTGAGTATCTTGGCTATAGCGTGCTTGAGGGACGAATTCGGCATAAGGACATCCTTGAAGTGCGCCTTTGCCGCGTTTCTTATCCTCGTGAGCATGTCTGCAACAGGGTCTGTCATTGACATCTTTAATATCTCCGTAAATCGGTTTGGAAGGCGCTACCAGCTCGACTTCATTACCCCTGGCAACTCGCCCTTAAGGGCCATCTTCCTAAAGCATATCCTGCACATATCGAACTTCCTGTAGTATGCCCTGGACCTGCCGCATATGGGACAGCGGTGGTAGTCCCTGACCTTAAACTTATTCTTCCGCTGGGACTTCACTATAAGGGATTTTTTTGCCAACTTCTTTTCCTCCGAACCCCCGATACAGGGGGGGTTATCTTTGCGATTCCTTAGACGTTTTCCCTGTCCGGCCTGAACACGCTCATGCCCTGAAAGGCATACCCAAGTGCTTTAAGAGCGCCTTTGCTTCCTCGTCGGTCTTCGCGTCCGTGCATATGGTGATGTTCATCCCCCGTATCTTGTCAATCTTGTCGTAGTCTATCTCAGGGAATATTATCTGCTCCCGTATTCCCATGGTGTAGTTGCCGCGCCCGTCGAAGGACTTATCCGATGTGCCCCTGAAGTCCCGTATCCTCGGCATGCTGAAGTTCACGAGGCGGTCGAGGAACTCGAACATCTTCGAGCCCCTGAGCGTTACCATGCAGCCTATGGGCATGCCTGCGCGGAGCTTGAATGTGGCTATTGACTTCTTGGCCTTCGTGACAACGGTCTTCTGCCCTGTTATGGCCGCCAGGTCCCTGGCCGCGGCGTCAATGACCTTTATGTCCTTAACAGCCTCGCCGAGCCCCATGTTGACCACGATTTTCTTGAGCCTCGGAACCTGCATCTTGTTGGAGTATTTGAACTCCTTCATCATGCGCGGCACGACCTCTTTTTCGTGAAATTCCTTGAGCCTCACTGTCATTTGTCCAGAACCTCTTTGCATGACTTGCAATATCTTAACTTCCTGCCCCCATCAAGTATCTTGGCCCCTGTCCTTACCGGGCCTTTGCACTTCTCGCAGAGGAGCATCACATTGGACAAGGCTATCGGCGCCTCTTTTTCTATGATACCGCCCTGCTTGTACTTCTGGGAAGGCTTTTGATGGCGCTTCACGACATTGAGCTTGTCCACAAGGACCGCTCTCTTTTCGCGAAGCACCTTTATCACTTTGCCGGTCTTGCCCTTGTTGCTTCCGCTTATGACCATCACCTGGTCGTCACGCCGTATCCTGAACTGCATCTTTACCTGAACCCCCGTAATATCTTGCCATGCTGCTCAAAAAGTCCATCTGCTTCGTTGTCTTCGTCGCTCGTCACTGCGGCGTATATACGAAATACGCCTCGTTCCTCGCTCCTCGACGCCTCGCAGCTGGAGCTTTTTGAGCAGCATGGATAAATTTCGAGCTTTTCCGCAACCTACTACAAGACCTCCGGCGCGAGAGAGACAATCTTCATGAACCTCTTTGCCCTTAATTCCCTCGCCACCGGGCCGAATATCCTCGTGCCGACCGGCTCGTTGTCCTTGTTTATGATAACGACGGAGTTCTCGTCAAACCTTATGTACGAACCGTCGGTCCTGCGCGTCTCCTTCACGGTCCGCACCACTACGGCCCTGACCACCTCGCCCTTCTTGACCTTGCCGTCGAACACCGCCTCTTTGACATTGGCTACGATGACATCGCCCAAGCTCGCAAAGAGCTTGTTCGAGGCGCCGACTACCTTTATGCACGATACCTTCTTGGCGCCGGAATTGTCGGCGACTCTGAGTATGGATCTTATCTGTATCATTTCGCCCTCTCGAGTATCTCCTCAACCCTCCAGCGCTTCATCCTGCTAAGGGGGCGCGTCTCGACTATCGCTACCTTATCTCCGGCCTTGCACTCGTTCTTCTCGTCATGCGCCATGTATCTTACGCGCCTTTTGATATACTTGCCGTACATCGCATGCTTGGTGAGCCTCTCGACCGTTACTATGACGGTCTTATCCGTCTTGCCGCCCACCACGCTGCCAGTAAGCACCTTCCTCCGCATTTCTCTCTCAGCCATTCTTCACTCCCCTCGTCTTCTCGGCAATTACGGTCTTTACGCGCGCTATATCCCTGCGAAGCGCGCGAATCTTGAGCGGGTTCTCTATCTGGCTTGTCGAGTGACGCATGCGCAGGTTGAACAGATCCTTCTTAAGCTCTGTCTCCTTGACCTTAAGCTCTTCAACAGGCGTCTCACGAATCTCATTAGGCTTCATACGACTTCCCTTTTTATAAACTTTGTGGGTATGGATATCTTGTGGGCAGCGAGGCGGAACGCCTCTTTGGCCACGGCATCGGTTACCCCTTCCATCTCGTATAATATCCTGCCCGGCTTGATGACGGCCACCCAGTCCTCTGGATTGCCCTTGCCGCTTCCCATGCGGGTCTCAGCAGGCTTTTTGGTTATGGGCTTGTCCGGAAAGACCCTTATCCAAATCTTACCGCCCCTTTTTATAAAGCGGGTCATCGCTACCCTCGCGGCCTCTATCTCGCGCGTCGAGAGCCAGCCGCACTCCACGGCCTTAAGGCCGTAGTTGCCGAAGCTCAGTTCGCTCCCGCGCTCCGCAAGCCCTCTCCTCTTGCCCCTCTGTTGTTTCCTGAATTTTACCTTCTTCGGTATAAGCATCTTTGGTAATACCCCTTAGCCGGCGGCCTGTTCCTCTGTCTTCACTTGCGCCGCCACATCCCCCTTGTATATCCAGACCTTGACCCCTATTATCCCGTATGTCGTCCTTGACTCCGCGTGCGAGTAATCTATGTCCGCCCTGAGCG
>CAYIRV010000038.1:0-9858 GCA_964365865.1 uncultured Thermodesulfobacteriota bacterium
TTACCTTAAAGCCCTTGTATCCGAGATACCTGTATATGACATCAAAGGCAACCGCGCTTCTTGCGTGCCCGATGTGGCTCAAGGCATAGACCGTGGGGCCGCAGACATACATGGTTACGATGCCGGGCCTTTGCGGAGTAAACTCCTCTTTTTTCCTCGTAAGAGAATTGAATACTTTAAGCGTCATATCTACCCCTCAGTGATTTTTTTGAGCCTGTTAATTACCTCGTCTTTGCCGAGCAGCGTTACTACATTCACAAGCTCTATGCCCTCTGTTGTTCCGGTAAGGCCGCACCTGATGGGCATATAGAGCCTTTTGCCTTTTTCATTTGTTGATTTCTTGATGTTTTCCATAATGCGGGTATAAGCCGCGCTGTCGAGCGCGTTTTCTTTTTCAGCCTCTTTTATGAACGAGCCGATGACTTCCTTGGAGTATGGCTCAGAGAGGACTTTTTTTGATTCTTCGGACAATTCGGGCGCGCTTATAAGCGGAGCAACGAGCAGGGCCATGTCTTTTAATGTGTCAGCGTTCCGCCTTACTGCGTGAACCGCAGATTTTATTTGCCCGGCATTGGTTCCATTTGTATTTATACCGGAAAGATTTATGATTTCTTCATCCCTGAGCCGTTCAATAGCCGCCCTGTTAAAGGATTTCAGCCTTTCCATGTCGAATATTGACGGGCTTTTGGAGAGTTTGTCCAATGAAAAAGAGTTTATCATATCATCCGCGCTTAAAAACCCCTCTGCAGGCGACCAGCCGAGCCGGGCAACCGAGTTTAAGACAGCCTCTGGCAGAAAACCTTCTTCCCGCAGATGTTCTATCGAGGAACTTGAACCCCTTTTGCCCAGAGGGGCATTGTCATTGCCGAGCACGAGCGGTATATGGGCGTATTTGGGAGCGACAAGGCCGAGGGAATTAAGGAGCATGATTTGCCGGGGGGTGTTGGAGATATGGTCGTCTCCCCTTATTATGTGGGTGATTGACATGAGCGCGTCGTCAACAGCGGTTGCGAAGTTGTAGGAGGCAATCCCGTCAGAGCCGATTATAACGAAATCCCCGATGGTTCTGCCTTCAAAGCTGATAGGCCCGTGCACTACATCGTCGAATGATATTGTCCTTGCAGGCACCATGAACCTTATAGCAGGGGAGACGCCTGTTGGCGCGCTCCGTTCATCCATGCCCCTGCACCTTCCGTCGTATCTTGGAGGCGCGCCTGATGCGAACTGTTTCTTTTTGAGCGCTTCGAGCCGTTCCCTTGTGCAAAAGCACGGATAGGTTTTTTTTTCCTTGAGGAGCTTTTCAGCCAATTCCTTGTATATGCCGAGCCTTTCAGACTGCCTGTATGGGCCGCTTTTATGAGCCTTGTCCGGGCCTTCATCCCACTCAAGACCGAGCCATTTCAAATCCTCCATGATGGCCCTTTCAAAATACGGAGTTGAGCGGGCTTTGTCAGTATCGTCAATCCTCAATATGAAGCTTCCTGACGAGGCCCTGGCAAAGAGGTAGTTGAAGAGCGCTGTCCTGACATTCCCGATGTGCAGGCGGCCTGTGGGGCTTGGGGCAAAGCGCGTGCGCGCCGGGCCGGAACCAAGGCGGCTCATCTCTTCCTTGTCTCCTCGATAAGCGCCACGGCGTATGCCTTTATGCCGAGGCCCTTGCCCGTATATCCCATGCCTTCTTCTGTTTTTGCCTTTATGTTTACGGAGGCTTTTTTGCAGCCCAATGCCTTTGAAATCTTTTCCTCCATCTCAGGGATAAATCCTGAGAGCTTCGGCCTTTCGCACACGACCGTTGCGTCAATATTGCCTACCCTGAACCCGTTCTTTCGCATCAGCCCCGCTGTTTGCTTAAGCAGAATCAGGCTCGATATGTCCTTATATGCCTTGTCTGTCTGAGGGAAATGCCTTCCGATGTCTCCGAGGCCGGCCGCGCCTATGAGCGCGTCAATCACGGCGTGTATAAGCGCATCGGCGTCCGAGTGGCCTTGGAGGCCCTTTCCAAAAGGTATGTCAACGGCTCCGAGCAGGAGTTTTCTGCCTTTGACGAGCCTGTGCGCGTCGTATCCGAAACCTATTCTCATTTTATCTGCCCGCAGTGAGGGATTTTAAGACAACGGCTAAATAAAATACAGGAAATCCCGGCGTTTGGCAATTGTTTTTGAGCCATTCATTTAGGCTGCGCCGCCTCTTGCCCTGAGTATGCATTCGGCTATATTCAGGTCTTCCTTTGTGGTGATTTTTATGTTTTCGTACGACCCCTCGACTACCCTTACCTCGATTCCGAGCCTTTCAACGAGCGCGCTCTCGTCGGTCGCTGAAAAACCGTCTTCATCAGCCTTTCTGAATGCCTCGAAAAGGATAGAGGCGCGAAAGGCCTGCGGGGTCTGCACTGACCAGAGTCCGGCCCTGTCAATGGTCCCTGTAACAATGTTGTCCCTGCCGGTCTTGATCGTGTCCTTGGGACGCACCGCGCAAATCGCGGCGCCGAATCTGGCGGCCTCTCTGATTGTTCTTTCTATAATCTCAGGGGTTACAAGCGGCCGCGCGCCGTCGTGCACGGCTATGACGTTGCCATAGCCTTCTATTGCCCTGAGCGCGTTGGCAACAGACGACTGGCGCTCCGCGCCACCTGCGATAATCTTGCTGACCTTCGTTATCCCGTGCCGCAGGACGATGTCTTGTCGGAATGATTCCTCGTCCCCTGGACATACCACCACCACTATCGAGCGGACGAGCGGCGATGCCTCGAATGCCTGCAGCGTGTAGGTTATAACAGGCTTGTTGAGAAGCGGCAGGTAGTTTTTTTTCGCCCCGGCACCCATCCTCCTGCCTTGGCCTGCGGAAGGTATTATGGCTATGGCTTCTAAAGCTGACAAGTCATGCTCCGGACGGTTTTTTCCTGTTTTTGGCGGATTAGGCGGATGGTTCCGGATGCGCGCGCGGCAAAAAGCGGTTTTTTCGGGCTGGACAGTTCAGTGGACACTCAGGACTGCCTCTGTATCTGCTATGGAATATACGGTAAAGCTTGCAGCCGGCTGTCCATTCTCTACAATCTGCCCGGCTGTCTCTGTGTCAGCTCTGGAGTATGCGGTATAGCTCCTCTTCTATCTTCGCTTCTTTGGTCTTTCTCGCTATGGAAAGCTCTTTTACGAGGAGGTTTTTGGCCGTGTCGAACATCTTCCTCTCGCCGAAGGAAAGCTCTTTGTCGAACTTGAGGTAGTAGAGGTCGCGGAGCACCTTGGCGACTTCCATGACGCATCCGCTCTTGATTTTATCGGTGTAGTCGCGGTATCTCCTGTTCCATGTCTGGTTGTCGAGAATGGTGTTCTTGTCTTTCAGGATTTGATAGACCTTGGGGACCATTGACCGCGTAACAACCTTGCGAAGCCCTACGGTCTCGGCATTATCAACAGGGACCATGATGATGGCGTCCGTGTCAAGGACCTTGATGATGTAGTAGCGCCTGTTTTCACCGGATACATCCCTGCTCTCAACCCCGGTGATAAGACCTACACCATGGGCGGGATACACAGCGAGTTCCCCTGTTTTGAAGGACGGGATCACGGCTTTAGGCATCTATCTCCTTTATTAAATTGTAGCTAAGAAAGAGCTTATTTTATACCACGAAGGCTTATTGAAGTCAATGTTTATTATTGCGGCTTAATGACCGGGAAGCTTCATCGCGGTCTTGGTTCATCTCGCCGGCGCTATTAAAAATGCGTCATCGCCTATGTCGGTTACAGGCTCCACGGAGTTGTATCTTATGCTTAGCCTGCCGCTTTGAGGGCTTTCTAACTCTATGTTGAACGGGACCTCGAAACCTGAGACCGTCCTGTAGTCCTTCATCGCCGAACTGAAGGCGGCCGCGCCGTCCTCTAACCTGACTATCCGGGAAGGCCTGCCGGATTCGTCCCGCGATGTTACATACACGGCTGACTCCTTTGAAGACGGCGGCTCGATGCCGAGGAGCGCGGAGACTATGTCCTCAGGGCTTGCGGGAAAGGGGCCGCCGGGCTTATATGTTTTGAACGAGCCTTCGGAAAACACCGTTATATCCGCGCCGGCGCTCGCAATTGACGCCGCCATGCCGAACGGGCCTGATATGTCGAGCCTGAACGACGCCGGCCTTTTAACGAGGATGACAGCACGGCCCTTTACGCTGTCCTTGCCCGGTTCCTCCATCTCCACCATAGCATCGGCCCTTATGGCATCGGGCGGCGGGGGCAACGGCTGAAGGGTTTCCACAACGGCCTCGACAGGGGCAGCGGGTTTTAAATAGGCGCACCCGTAGAACAGAAATCCTATTAACAGGAAGACGATTCTTATGGGGATTATTTTTTTTCTGATAGCGTATCCCTGAGGTTTTTAATCTTTTCTTGAATGGGCTTGTTGGACGGGTCAAGCTGAGAGGCGGATTCATAGGCAATCAGGGCCTTTTCCTTGGAACTCTGCTTGAAATACGCGTCCCCGAGGTGCTCAATCACGACAGGGTCATTTGGCAGGAACTTGGCGGCCTTCTCAAGCTCGGCCACGGCGCGGTCGTATCTGCCCTTTTTGTAGTAAACCCAGCCGAGGCTGTCTATTATGTGGCCGCTATCTGGTTTTATGGAAAGGGCCTTTTTTATAAGCTCCTCGGCCTCATCGAGTTTTATGCCCTGCTCGGCGAGCGTGTAGCCTATGTAGTTGAGGGCGTTGGCGTGCTTTGGGTCCAGTTCGAGCACCTTGTACATTATATCAATCCCCTTGTCCTGCATCTTTGCGTCGTCGTAGATGACCCCGAGCGAGAAATACAGCTCCGGGTCCTTGGGATTGGCCTTTATAATCTGCTCGATAGTGAGTATCGCCTCGTCATACCTCTTTGCCTCGCGGTATATCGAGGCCAAGAGCCTCATTATGTCCGTGTTCTCCTTCCTGAGGCGCACGGCGTCCTTAAGCTCTTTTATCGTGTCTTCGAGCCTGCCCTGCCGTTCGTATATGTAGGCGAGGTGGATTTTGGCGTCAATGTAGCTCTCGTCGCTCTCAGGTATCAGCCTGAACTCCATTGATGCGGCCTCAAGGTCGTTTTTCTCCTCATAGGATGTGGCGAGATAGTAGCGCACCCTGTGAAGGTTTGGTTTCTCGCCTAATACCGCCTTGAACCTGTCTACGGCCTTGGCAAACTCCTTTTTTTCAAAATGAATAAGCCCGATTTTTATAGCCGCATCGAGCCGGGTCTCTTTTTCCTTTTCGAGTTCAGAGTACTGCTTCATGGCCTCGTCGAGCTTTTTCTGCTGGAGGTATATTGCGCCCAGCCTTGACCTGAAGGCCGTGTCGTGCGGCAGCATGGCTATGGCCTTTGAGTAAAGCTCGACGGCCTTGTCGTATTTCTTCTGCAGTTCGTAAGTCATGCCGAGTTCGTAATATGCGGTCTCGAAGTGCCGGTTAAGCCCGATGGCCTTAAGGTAATACGACTCGGCCTTTTCATACTCGCGTTTGTCGAATTCTATCTTTGCAAGGTAGTAGTAGGCCATTACCGAGTCGGGTTTTTGGTTTAAAAGGCTCGTGAGCACGGACGAGGCCTTTTCGTACTGCTTTGTCCTCGCGTAGAGCACGGCGAGGTAGATGTAGTTTGTGCTGTTGTCCGGGTCAAGGGATATGGCTTTCCTGTAGTTCTCGCCCGCGGCGTCCGGCATATTGAGGTGCGTGTAAAGCTCCGCGAGGTAGACATATGTGTCGGGATAGACGGGGTCGAGTTCAGCCGCCTTTTTCAGATGCAGTTCAGCCGAGTCATGCTGGCCGAGCTGCAAGTAAAGGGAGCCTATATCGGTCTGAAGAAGGGCTGAGGAAGGGTCAATGAACGCGGCCTGCTTATACATGTCAATCGCGCCTTCGAGGTCTCCGTCCTTTTTCATGGCCTGCGCTGACACATAGTAATAGTACGCGTCAGCCGTCTCGATGCTATTGAGTTTTAAGCCGGTTGACGCCCCGTTCTTTTTGGCCTTTGCCAATACATCATCGCTGAATGAGAAGAATATGGCGAGCGCGAGGAGCGGGATTAGAAGGTGTTTTGGCGACAAACGGTTAATCATCTTTGCAATGTGTGTAAGTCCTTAAGATTACAGGGGATTTGTGTTTTGCCCGGTACTCATGGGGCTTTCTGATTACTGCCTCAGGCCAGGGTGAATCCGTTGCTTGTTACAATATTAGCACTATCCGAACCAACAGTCAATCGGCTATTTCTGCGTTTCATGGTTAGACATGAAAAGAATGTGCTTATGACGGGCATGGTGGCTGTTCGCGTTGGTCATTTATCCGTATGGACAAAACAGGTGTTATATGTTATCATTTTAAACAGTAAAATTAGTTTGCGCCTTGTTTTCGTTTGTTTTTTGCTTTTCATCCGTCATAAAGGAGACTGCTCATGCGCAAGGGTTTTTCCGGCCTTATTATCTCAGCCTTAACATTTTTGATGTTCCTAAGCGCTCATGCTGTGCATGCGCAGACTTTGAGGCATACTGCAGGCGCCTATCATACGGTAGCCCTTAATGCAGACGGCTCGCTCTGGGCATGGGGATATAATTTTTACGGTCAACTCGGGGACGGCACTCATGTTGACAGGTATGCGCCAGTCCGCGTGGGCGCTGATACGGATTGGGCCGTGGTTTCGCACAGGGCATTTCACACCATGGCCATTAAGACAGACGGCTCTCTTTGGGCATGGGGCAACAACTGGTTCGGCCAGCTCGGCAAAGACACCGAGGGCCATAAATACACCCCGCTCAGGGTCAGCGCCGACGCTGATTGGGCCTTTATATCGGCTGGATATTACCACAGCGCTGCCATTAAGACAGACGGCTCGCTTTGGGTTTGGGGCCACAATCTTTACGGCCAACTCGGGGACGGCACGCAGGTAAATAAAGTCCGTCCGGTTCGTTTGGGCGTTGATACGGACTGGGGCTATGTCTCGGCAGGGTGGGGGCACACGTTGGCCATCAAAAGGGACGGCTCATTGTGGGCATGGGGCGATAACGGCTATGGGCAATTGGGAGACGGCACTACAGTGGGCAGGACAACGCCAATCAAGGTAGGGAAGGATAACGACTGGAACCTTGTTTCAACAGGCTGGAGGCATTCAATTGCCCTCAAGAAGGACGGAACCCTGTGGTCATGGGGCAATAATGTTTTTAGTCAGATCGGAGACGGCTCATCCGAGGACAGGCATTCCCCTGTGCGCATAGGGAATGGTTCGGGCTGGGCAGCGCTCTCCTCAGGCGGCCTTCATAACGCGGCCTTGAAAAGCGACGGCTCGCTCTGGGTCTGGGGTTATAACAACTTCGGCCAGCTCGGGGACGGCACGAATTTCAGCAGGCCTGTGCCTTCGAGGCTCGGTCTTGACAGTGACTGGAACACGCTCTTCGCAGGCGGCTACCACACGGTTGCAGGCAAAAAGGACGGCTCGCTCTGGACATGGGGTTATAACAATAACGGCCAGATAGGCGACGGCACAAGGGCCGATAGATATACCCCTGTCCGGATAGAAGCGGAGAACGGCCGGGCATCATCGGACGCGCTCAACGCCGCAGACGCAGGGCGTTCAATCAAAGAGGAAGAGCCTGTCGGTTTTTTTAATCAAGGCAAGGCCGGCCCCATAATACATACGGTGAAGGCAAGATGATGGTTTTTCATCTGCATAAAAGGTTTTTCCTGCCTATGCTGCCAATCGTTGCGGCGCTTGTCGCGTTCTCCGCGTTTGATGTATCGGGCGAGACGACCAAGCTTACGGGCGGGGCCTACCATACGGCAATAATAAAGGGCGACGGCACGTTGTGGAGTTGGGGGTACAACAGGTTCGGCCAGCTCGGGGACGGCACTTTTGACGATAAGCCCGCGCCTGTCCGGATAGGCGCGGATACCGACTGGGCGCAGGTGTTTCCGAGGGTTTATCACAATCTCGCGCTTAAGAAGGACGGGTCTCTTTGGGTATGGGGGAAGAACAATTACGGCCAGCTCGGAACCGGTCGCGGTGAAGACATAACTGCCCCTATAATGATGGGCGATGATACGGACTGGGCCGTAATAGCCCCGGGATATTACCACAATGCGGCCATTAAAAAGGACGGAACGCTCTGGATGTGGGGATACAACTATTACGGACAGCTCGGAGACGGCTCGCGCTCGCTTATTTCCCCGCTTGTCAGGGTAGGCCCTGACGCTGACTGGGCGGCAGCGGCCTCGGGCTGGGGACATACGGTTGCGATAAAAAAAGACGGCTCGCTCTGGGCATGGGGCGATAACGCATACGGACAACTCGGCAACGGCACAACGGCGCCTGCGCGAAAGCCGGTAAGGATAGGGACTGACACCGACTGGGCCGCGGCCGCCGCAGGGTGGCGCCATACGGTTGCTATAAAGAAAGACGGTTCGCTCTGGACATGGGGCAATAACTCGTATAACCAGCTCGGGGACGGAAGTTTTTCAGACAGGCATGCGCCTGTGATGGTCGGCGCTGATGGATGGGCCGCCGTGGCATCGGGCGGCTTTCATAATGTCGCGCTCAAGTCTGACGGCACCTTGTGGGCATGGGGATACAATCAATACGGCCAACTCGGTGACGGCACAACCGATAACAGACCGTTCCCTGTTAGTATCGGGGCCGGCAGCAACTGGAAATCCGTGCTTGGGGGCGGATACCACACGGTTGCAGGCAAAAAGGACGGCACCCTGTGGGCATGGGGCTACAATAACACAGGCCAGCTCGGTGACGGCACGACCGAGGGCAGACATAACCCTGTCAAGGTGGGCGCCGGGCATGACTGGGCGCCGCTGAATGCAGGTCAGAGGCCCGTTCAGGCAGGAACCTCTGAAACGCGCATCAGGGCCGTTTCAGGAGCCCTTTAGCCTCTTCAAGCCTTTCCCGCACCTCAGGCGGAAGGTGTATGCCTTCGGTGTCAATCCCGGCCAAAATCTGCGAGAGTATGTGCACCTTGTCCTTGAGGGAAAGCCCCTTATGTATGAGCACCCGTCTCTCGCCCTTGAGCGAAAAGTATCCTCCGTCGGTGTTCACCTCGCCCTTTCTCAGGTCCTCGTAGTCAACCCTCACAGCGAGCTTATGGGCCGCTTCCTCGAGTATGTTTAGAACCGCTTCATCCTTCATCGCGTTATATTTTCCATTTTCAGGTCTGCCAAGTCAAGGGTTTTCAGCGGGGCCATGCCTCAGGCGGCATCATTGAACATGTTAACGGCTGTGGGCGACGAATATAAAGTGGTTGACACGGAAACTGCCTTGGTTTATATTTTGCATACATAATAGACTATCAAGGAGGCGGCCGATTTGAGCATACGCGCCTTGTTGATGAAAAATACAGACAGCCGTAAACGGGAGGTTTTATAAAATGTCCGAGGATGTCATAAATGTCGCTGATTCCAACTTTGACGAAGTAGTGCTCAAGTCCGAGACGCCGGCGCTCGTGGATTTTTGGGCGAGTTGGTGCGCGCCATGCAGGGCCATTGCGCCCATCGTTGAGGAGATGGCAACCCAGTACAAGGGCCGCGTCAGGGTAACAAAGATGAATGTGGATGAAAACCCGTCAACCCCGGGCAGATACGGCGTAAGGGGCATACCGACGCTCATCCTCTTCAAGGACGGAAAGGTCGTTGACCAGCTTGTCGGGGCCGTGCCCAAGAACCAGATAAAGGAGCTTGTTGAAAAGGCCCTTTAGCCCTAAGCGCCTTTTTATTTAATGCCATAGAGCCCGTAATTTGATATTATATAAGACAGCGCGCAGGACTTATGCCGCTGTCTTTTTTTATGACCATGATGAAAGGGAATATTGGAAGAGCTGGAGATACCAGCAAGTTTACCGCGCGCATGGCGGTATT
>CAYIRV010000039.1:0-9804 GCA_964365865.1 uncultured Thermodesulfobacteriota bacterium
CTGCCCATAGAGCTTCAGGTGGAAAAGGAGCTTGGGCAAAAGAAAAGCGGGCTTTCAAAGGCCGAGGTCAGGAAAAGGTGCCGGGCCTACGCCGAAAGGTTCGTGGGCATCCAGCGCGCTGAGTTCAAGAGGCTCGGGGTGTTCGGCCTGTGGGACGAGCCTTACCTCACCATGAGCTTTGATTATCAGGCAACGATACTAAGGGAGCTTGGAAGGCTCGTTGAAAGGGGTATCGTTTACAAGGGCAAGAAGCCGGTGCACTGGTGCTCATCCTGCATGACCGCGCTCGCGGAGGCCGAGGTCGAGTATGCCGACAAGACCTCGCCATCGGTGTATGTGAAGTTTCAGGTTACTGAATTACCTGACAGCGTGCCTGCAAAACAGAAACTTATTTTTAAAGAGTTTCCACGGCTGCGGCATTTTTTCCTCATATGGACAACAACTCCGTGGACTCTACCCGCGAATCTCGCCATAGCGGTTCACCCGGAAATCTCATACTCGGTAATAAAAGTAAATCTTACAACACATGAAGAGGTCTGGATTTTATCAAACGCCCTATCAGGCGCGATTCTCAAAAAACTTGCGGATTTAAACATAGAAGCTATGCCCTTATCCTCTTTCCTTGGGCATTGTGAAGGAGAGGCTCTCGAAGGCATAGTCACAAAACACCCGTTCATTGACAGGGAGTCGAGGGTAATCCTCGGCGAGCATGTTACGACCGAGGCGGGCACAGGCTGCGTCCACATAGCCCCGGGCCACGGTCAGGACGACTACGAGCTTGGGCTGAAATACGGCCTCGGCATATACGCGCCTGTTGACGACGCGGGCAAGTTCACAAAGGATGTGCCTGAGTTCGAGGGCCAGTTCGTGTTCAAGGCCAATGAAGGAATCATCGGGCTTCTTAAGACAAAGGACGCGCTCCTTAAGGCCGAAAACATCACCCACTCCTATCCCCACTGCTGGAGGTGCAAATCCCCCATAATATTCAGGGCAACGGAGCAGTGGTTCGCGTCAATGGAGGCCGAGGGCTTGAGGAAAAAGGCGCTGAACGCCATTGACAAGATAGAATGGATACCTACATGGGGAAGGGACAGGATTTACAACATGGTGCTCTACAGGCCGGACTGGTGCCTGTCGAGGCAGAGGGCGTGGGGCGTGCCCATACCCGCGCTCAAGTGCGCGCCATGCGGCAAGGCGTTCCTCGATGAAAGACTTATTGAAAAGTTGGCAAGGGACTTTGAAACCCACGGGGCTGACATATGGTTTGAGAGGGAGACAAAAGAGCTTGTGCCTGAGGGCGTAAAATGCCCCTCATGCGGCAACGAAGAATTAACAAAGGAGGAGGACATCCTCGATGTGTGGTTCGATTCCGGCGTGAGCTTTGCCGCGGTGCTCGAAAAAAGGGAGAACCTCGGGTTCCCGGCCGCGCTTTACCTCGAAGGAAGCGACCAGCACAGGGGCTGGTTCCACTCGTCCCTCCTCGTCTCGATTGGCACGAGGGGCGCGGCTCCTTACAAGGCCGTGCTCACGCACGGGTTCGTGGTTGACGGCGCGGGCAAGAAGATGAGCAAGTCCGTCGGCAATGTGATAGCCCCTCAGGAGGTCATTGATAAATACGGGGCAGAGGTCTTGAGGCTCTGGGTGGCTGCCGAGGACTATTGCGAGGACATACGCATATCAGAGGAAATCCTTAAAAGGCTCTCAGAGGCTTACAGGAGGATAAGGAACACCTTCAGGTTCATCTTGGGAAACCTATACGACTTTGACCCTGAGAAAGACTCGGTTCCTTACCCTGAGCTTCATGAGCTCGACAGGCTTACGCTCCACAGGCTCGCCAAGCTCACGGAAAAGGTGCGCCGGGCATATGAGGAATTCGAGTTCCACGCCATCTATCATTCCATCCACAACTTCTGCGCCGTTGACCTCTCGGCCTTTTATCTCGACGGCCTCAAGGACAGGCTCTACACATGCAAGGCTGATTCAAAGGAAAGGCGCGCGGGCCAGACCGTGCTCTGGCGCCTGATTGATTGTCTTACGAGGCTCCTCGCGCCCATACTCGTCTTTACAGCCGATGAGGCATGGCAGTTCATACCCGGGAAAAAGCCGGACAGCGTGCACCTTGCGGACATGCCTGATGTCAGGAAGGACTGGCTGGACGAAGGGCTTGAAAAAAAATGGGAGAAGCTCCTGACGATAAAGGATGAGATAACAAAGGGCCTTGAGGCCGCGCGCCAGCGGGACAGGATTATCGGCCACCCGCTCGACGCGGCCGTCAATGTATGCGCGTTGCCGGAATATGCGGATTTGCTAAAGGAAGAAGCGGCTTCGCTTGCCGAGGTCCTCGTGGTATCGAGCCTTTCAATATCATCGCCCGGCGGACAACCTGTAAAGGCCTCGGATTTTTCAGGCTCCGGCGATGTCTCGGCAACCGCCTCGACTGTCATCAGCGGCCTGACGACCTATGTCGCAAAGGCCCACGGAAAGAAATGCGAACGATGCTGGCACTACACCACGGATGTTGGTTCCGATGAATCCCACCCGGCTGTCTGCAAAAGATGCGCTCAGGCGTTGCAGTGAAGAACAAGTTGTTTACCTTCATCGCAACGGTTTTGGCTGTGGCGGCCCTTGACCAGCTCTCAAAGGCCCTAATCATGCGCTACATGTACGAGGGCCGGTCTTTCGGCATAGTCCCCGGGCTCTTCAGCATAGTTCACATAAAAAACCCAGGGGCCGCCTTCGGCATACTCGCCAGAGGCGGGACATTGAGGACAATCTTCCTTGTCGCCGTTTCCCTCGGCGCGCTCGTTGTGACTCTCGCGCTCATAAGGCAGGCCAAGGACACCCTGACTGCATTTTCTCTTTCGCTTATCGCAGGCGGGGCAATCGGGAACCTCATAGACAGGCTGAGGTTCGGCTCTGTGGTGGATTTCCTCGACTTCCACATCAAGGTATATCACTGGCCTGCCTTCAATATCGCCGACATGGCCATAACCGTTGGCGCGGCGCTCGCCTTTGTATGCTATTACATCCTGCCTAATACCCGAAAACAAGGCTGACAGGCTACTCGGGTTTTAACAGGTCTGCGCCGAACCCGAGTTTTTTAAACTCCGCTAAGGAGAACTCCTTTACAATATCCTTGTCCTCAGGGGAGATGGTTGAGAACATTACGCCTGCGCCGCCGAAAAGGGTCTTTGTGGCCATGCCTTTGGTGGTCCAGCGCACGATGCCCTTGGCCGCGACAATTCTGTTTGTGCCGGGAAGGGAAAACTTGAGGCCCACGAGCGTGCCGGGAAGAAGCTCGGCCTTGGTATGGAGGAATGTCCCTGTCTCGCTGATATTAAGGAGAAAACCTGTCCTTGTTAAGTCCCCGACCGTGAAGTCAACAGGCACGGATATTGGAACCCTGTCCGTCAAGTCCCTGCCGTCGGTCTGGGCCTTGTCAGGGAAGAGGAGCCTGTTGACCCTGAATATTATCTGCTCGGGCGTAAAGCCCTTGGTGACAAGGCCGGACGCGCCCATGTTCTTAAGCCTTTCCATGACCTCGACAGGCTCGTAAACGCCCGTAACCGCGAGTATCGGGAATTTGCCGGTGTGTCCGTTTCCGCTTATCCACTGGAGCACGCCGAACCCGTCTATGTCAGGCATCTGAAGGTCAAGGACAAGGAGGTCAATGCCGGACGAGTTTATTTTTATCTCGTTTATGACCCCCCTGCCGTCAGAGACGGTCCTGACCTTATGGCCGGCCTCTATGAGTATGTCGCTCAATTTTGTCCTGAAAAACAGACTGTCGTCGGCTATGAGTATCCTTCTCGAATCCCTCGTTATCATAGTCTCCTATACAGCGCGTCAGAACTTCGCATACCCGACCCACGCCCCTTGGCGTGGGTGCCCCGGCTCCTCAGTTCGTCGTTGCGGCGTATACATTAATACGCCTCACGCCTCATTTTCGTCGCGCCTTGGTCTGCTTTGTTCTGACGCGCTGTATGCGCGTCTACTTATGGCGCTGTGTATATCATGGAACAAACCGCTTGCGAAGCCGACCCAACCCCCCTTTGTTAAAGGGGGGATTAAGGGGGGTTGGCGCTGCGTTTACGGGATGCGGGGATTGGCAAGGGCAAGTTGATGACGGGCTGAGCGTATAATCGTCCCCCTTCCTCTTATCCCTCCCCCCTTATGGGGGAGGGTAGGGTGGGGGCACGGCATTTCGCCCCACAAAGGAATTATATCTCAAAAAAATACGAAATCAACTTTTTTGGGGAAGTTTCTGTACCGCGTGTTTGCACTTCGGGTAATTCGAGCAGCCGTAGAAGATTCCCCTCTTTGACCTCCTCTCGATGAGCATACCGCCGCACCCCTCCTCAGGGCAGTTCACGCCGGTTGAAAACGGAAGCGTGGTCTTGCAATCCGGGTATTTGGAGCACGCGATGAACCTCCCGAACCTGCCGCTCTTTACGAGCATCCCTGCGCCGCACTTCGGGCATTTGCTGTCCGTGGCCTCTTCCCTTGCAAGAGGAACCACCTTGCCTGTCTGGTCTGTGGTGAAGTCTTTGGTGTTTTTGCACTCCGGGTAACCTGTGCACGCGAGGAACTTACCGTTCCTGCCCCACTTTATGATTAACGGCTTGCCGCACTTTTCGCACACTATGTCGGTAGGGGTCTCCTCGGCCTTTATGTTCTTCATGTCCTTCTTGGCCTTATCGAGGCTCTCGCTGAAGGGCGTGTAAAACTCCTGCATGGCCTTCTGCCATTTAAGCTGGCCGTCCTCTATCTTGTCGAGCTCCCCCTCCATATGGGCCGTGAACTCCACATTAAGGATGTCGGGGAAACTCTTTACGAGCAGGTCTATAACGAGGAACCCGAGTTCCGTGGGCTTCAACTGGGTCTTGTCCTTCACCACATAGCCCCTGTCCTGAATAGTTGATATGATGGCCGCGTATGTCGAGGGCCTTCCTATGCCGTTCTCCTCAAGCTCCTTTACGAGCGAGGCCTCGGTAAAGCGGGGTCTCGGCTGGGTGAAGTGCTGGTCCGGGGTAAGTCCGAGGAACTTTAACAACTCGCCCTTTGCGAGCGCAGGCAGCCTTTCCTCTTTCTCCTCCTCTACATCGGACGATTCCATATACACGGCCATAAAGCCCGGAAACTTCACGACCGTGCCTGTTGCCGCGAACAGGCAGTCTTTGGCCGTTATATCGGCCCTGGTCTGGTCAAGCTCGGCCTGAGCCATCTGGCAGGAGACGAACCTGTTCCAGATAAGCTCATACAGCCTGAACTGGTCTTTAGACAAATAACCCTTCACTGACTCCGGGGCATTTGCCATTGATGTCGGCCTTATGGCCTCATGCGCGTCCTGGGTCTTTTTTTTGCTCTTATACACATTGGGCTTGGACGGAAGATACTCCGGGCCGAACCTCTCGCTAATGTAAGCCCTGGCCGTGTTCACGGCCTCGGAGGAAAGCCTCACCGAGTCTGTCCTCATGTAAGAGATGAGCCCCTGAGGCCCTTTTGGCCCGAGTTCCACGCCCTCGTAGAGCTGCTGGGCGAGCATCATGATCTTTTTCGCCGTATAGCCGAGCTTCCTCGCGCCGTCCTGCTGGAGTTTGCTCGTTGTAAACGGGGGAGACGGGTTCCTCCTGACGAGCTTTGTCTCAATGGCCGATACCCTGAACTCGGCGCCATGTAGGGCTGATACGGTATCTTGGGCCTGAGTTTGATTATTAAGCTCGAGCTTCTTTTCGCCCTTTTTTACAAGCCTTGCCTTAAACGGAGCGCCCGATGAGCCTGAGAGCTCGGCTGTTATGCTCCAATACTCCACAGGGACAAAGGCGCTGATTTCGCGCTCCCGCTCGCAGATGAGCCGGACGGCCACGGATTGAACCCTGCCTGCTGAAAGCCCCCTCCTTACCTTTTCCCATAGCAACGGGCTTACCTGATACCCCACGAGCCTGTCGAGTATGCGCCTTGCCTGCTGGGCATCGTACTTGTTCCTGTCAAGCTCCATAGGACGGCCTATGGCCTCCTTCACAGCCTTCTCGGTGATCTCGTTAAAAAGCACCCTGCAGGTCTTTTTTCGCCCCAAGTCCACTTCGTCCGCGATGTGCCATGCTATGGCCTCGCCTTCCCTGTCAGGGTCAGGGGCAAGGTATATCTTCTCCGCCTTTGTCGCTGCCTTCTTAAGCTCCGCTATTATCTTGGCCTTGCCCTTGATATTCTCATACACAGGCTCAAAGCCATGCTCCACCTCGACCCCGAGCTTGCTCTTGGGCAGGTCCTTTATGTGCCCGACAGAGGCCATGACGATAAAGTCCTTGCCTAAGTATTTGTTTATGGTCTTGGCCTTTGCAGGCGATTCGACTATTACGAGAGAGTTTGCCATTGGCTGTTTTAATGTCCGCTTAGGGCGGCTCCTTCCATTAATATTGCGTTTTCTGTCCTTCTCAAGCCCCGCGCATCAAAACCTTTTCAGAAAGAGCTTGCCCGGCCTCTGGACTATAAGCCCTTTAAGCTCCATTTCAAGAAGGAGCGAGGATGCCCTTGATACGGTAAGCCCTGCCTTTTTAGCGAGCGCGTCTATGTGCATGGGAGAGCTTAAGCTCTCGATTACAAGCCTTTCTTCAGGCCCGATAGGCCCGGATGGGGCGCTATCCGGGGCAGATGCCGGGCCAAGCCGCAAGGCAGGCTCGATACCGAGCGCCTCCATGCAATCCACCGCGTTTTCAACGAGGGCCGCGCCTTCTTTTATAAGCCTGTTCGTTCCCGCGCTTTTTCCCGACCCGGCCTGCCCGGGGACGGAAAGCACATCCCTGTTGTATCCGAGCGCGAGCCTTGCGGTCATGAGCGCCCCGCTTCTCAAAGGCGCCTCCACCACCACGACCCCCTTTGATATGCCGGCTATAATCCTGTTCCTCTGCGGAAAATTCCGCGGCAAGGGAGGAGTCGCGAACGGGAACTCTGTAATGAGAAGCCCTTTTTCCGCTATTTCCCCATAAAGCCGTTTGTTCTCCCTCGGATACGCCGTGTCTATGCCTGTGCCAAGCACGGCTGCGGTCCACCCGGCTGAAGACAGCGCGCCCGTGTGCGCGGCCGTGTCGCATCCCCTTGCCATGCCGCTCGCAACGGTTATCCCCATTAAGCCCAAGTCCCTGCCTAAGGACTCGGCCATTGAAAGCCCGTAATGGCTCGGCCTTCGGGTGCCGACTACCGCCACTACCGGCTTGTCAAGGACGCTTAACAGGCCCTTTGCGTAGAGGACAGCGGGCGGGTCGTCAATCTCCCTGAGAAGGGCCGGATAATCGTCATCCGGGAAAGCCGTCAGCCTTGCGCCGTATTTTTGAGCGCGTGAAATCTCCTCATCAACCCACGCCCAGTCCTTGAAATTCTTTAGAGAGCTTATAAGCGCGTCCGGCAGAGGGTCTCCGAGCGCGAAGACCGGTCTGCGTTTTTCAAAAACCGCCTGAGGCCCGCCTGAGCGCGAGACCCATTCGAGAGACTGCCTCGTCAACCCCTTAAGCCTTGAGAGTGCAAGCCAGTATCTTAGATTTTCGTCATCCATGTAAAAGCGTCTGGGAGAACCAACGCGGACAGGGTTCTGCCGCGCTATCGCTAAACAGCCCCCATGATGTAATGATTTCGCAAGCCGGATTGATGAATGCGGGCTGAATGTTCAATCAGCGTTTGCCGTGCCCACAGAGTCGCCTAAGACAATGGGCCAGAGGCTCCTTGTAATCACGCAGGCGGAGGCCGTTTCCCCGGCATCCACTACCATGAGCCTTCCGAGGTCCACCGGAGGCAGACTCACCTCCTCGTCGCTTACAGGGTCAACGACCGTATCCCTTTGCCTGTATGCCTTGAGAACTACCCCGGTAATCAGGCCGTCCTTTGTCCCCTTGTCAATATAAACTATGTCGCCCTGCACAAGGTTTTCCTTGTCCTCGATAGAGGCCACCACATATCCGGTTACTTCCTTCTCTGCCTTAGCCGCGGGAATGGCTGCGGGCGCCTCTTTGTAAGGCTTAAGCTTGGCTCCGGCCTCCATTTCCTTGTAAGAGGCATCAATGACGCCCTCTATCACATCGCCGGCCTTTGTAACAGTAACGGAACCGAGTATATCTATGAGGTATCCGAGTTTTTTTCCTGTAACCGGGTGCCTGATTAGCTTGCCTTGCTCGAATACCGTGAATCTGTCGTTGGCCTTGAACGAGCCTTTGTCCTTAAGGGAGAGAAAAACCTCGTCGTTTTGGTAAACGAGTCCGGCCTTTTCCTTTGAGCCTATGAGGATGCCGCTAAATTCGTCCTCCTCTGATGTAATGAAGCCTTTCCTGAGAAGGACTGGGTTTGAGGTTTTTTTCGCCACGCCGGTTTTTTTAGCCGCTTTTGGGACCTCTGCTTCAGGGGCCGCCTCTTTTTGGGCGGTCTCGGCAATCTCTTTTTCAGGTTCGAGCAAGACAATCTTTTCCCCTGCCGCTTTTACGCCGTCCGGCAGGGCCTCCTCTGCCGCAGGCTCGAGCACGGTTACCGGAAGGGCCTTGGGCGCTGCCTCTTTCCCTGCCGCGGATGCAACCCCGGCATCAACACCAGGCAGAAACCTTATGACATCCCCAGGGTATATGAGGTGCGGGTTTTTTATATGGCCGTTCATCTTCCATACATCAGGCCATTTGAACGGGTCGTTCAGAAACCTCTTTGATATGTCCCATAGGGTGTCCTGCTTTACAACCGTGTAGTTTTCTTCCGCAGCCTTGCCCGCATCTTCCGCAGACGCATGGAACGGCTGAGACAATAAAAGAAAAGCGGCCGGCGCTAAAATCAGCGCCTTTACCGACAAGCGTTTCTTCATGTTTATTCCTTCCTTTTTTGGCCAGAAAGTCTATCTATGGTGTTCTTCGCCTTTGCCGCGGCAACGGATTCGGGATAGCGCTTTACGAGCGTGTCGAGGAACTCCTTTGCCTTTTCAGTGTTGTCGAGCTCGATATAGGAATAAGCCGCCTTCAAAAGCGCGTCCGGCGCCTTGTTCTCAGAAGGGTATCTGTCCGCAGCCTCTTTGAACTTAAGGACGGCGTTCTCAAAATTCTTCTCAGAGTAATAGGCCTCGCCTATCCAGTAAAGCGCGTTGTCCGCGAGCGTATTGTCAGGATACGAAGCGGCAAAGGACGAAAACATGTCCCGCGCCTCGGCGTAGTTCCCTGCCATGAAAAGGTCCTGTGCCCTGTTGTAAAGCATCTCAGGGCCTATTGACGGCTTTGCCGCGGCCTCAGCCTGCTTGTCCGGCTTGTCGGCCTTTTCTATCGCCTTTTCCGGCCTTGCGGCCTTTTCGGCCTGCAGAGGTTTTTTCTCCCGCGCATCCGCAGCCTCTTTTGTCTGCCCGAGCTCGCCGACGCTCACGACCTTAAGCTGGGGAAGCCCCATAGCGCCCGCTGCCTTCAGACCCGCGACCTCTGCCCTCGTTGCCTCTATTTTTTCATGGAGAAGGATGAACTTGTTGTTAAGCTCCTCAAACCGGGCCGTTGCCTCATCGAGAGAGGTCTTCATCCCGGCGCTCTGACGGCTCATGTCCTCGTGCGCCTTTTCCATCTCGTGAACGCCCACGCACCCCACAAGCGCAAAAGGGAGCAAAATAGCCGTCAAAAGCAGTCTCCTGTCCATGTTTCAAGAATTAATCCCCTTTCACAAGGTTTGTCAAGCAAAAACTTTCCGCCATCATATTAACAGGCGGCTGAAAAAGAGCCTTGAGGGAAACTTTTTGTAAAAAGTTTCCCTCAAACTCCCTTCAAAAACTTTTAGCGTTTTGAACATTAAAAGTCTTTGGAA
>CAYIRV010000040.1:0-9712 GCA_964365865.1 uncultured Thermodesulfobacteriota bacterium
ACCTTAATCCTCTCCCACAAGGGGAGAGGAGATTATAGGTAAAGGGCATGAACTGTATTTTATTCCCTCTCCCCTTGTGGGAGAGGGTAGGGTGAGGGGGCGATAGAGCGATAAAATCAAGGTAATCCCCCCTCTAATCCTTCTTTAATCTCGGGTTGCTATAATGGGGTTGTAAGATGAGATTGGGCAGACAACAAACTAACCGCTAAACAAACTCTCAGGGGGTGACATATGAAAACACGGATTGAATTTCTCCAGCTTGCAATACAGCTCGCCGTGGTCGCGGCATTCATGCTCGTCCTGCCGAAGTTGTAATTCCAGCCTGCAATGATTACCCTGCCAAACCGGGGAGGTCTTTCACAGACTCCCCGGCCTTTCTTTTCTCACATCGCCTTGTCTCAAAGCCGTTAAACTTGACTTTATAATCCCTTTGTAATATCTTAATTTTAAAGGATTTTTACGGTTTAACGCGTCTTAATCGCAGGGGGATTAAGACCGCGTGCGTTAAAATCTTTTCACGCATCACGGTATTTCGCAGGCAAACCAATGAACATCAGAAGCAAACTCATGCTCTCCTTCATGCTCGTTACCTTCCTGCCGACCCTGCTTCTCGCCATATTCACGACAAGCCTTATAAGCAAGAGCAGGAAGTCCGACGCTCAGGAGGCTATAAACATTCACCTGAAGGCCGCGTGGATGCAGTATAACGCGAGGCCGCAGCAGATGCATTACGGCATGCTGCAGGCCGCAACAGAGCCGCAGATAAGGACGGCTGTAACGAAAAGGGACGCGGCCTTCTTGCGTAATCAGCTTAAGGCATGGAAGGAGTACAGGCCCAATGTCGACATCTGGCTCGTGGTTGACGCTCATGCAGGGGTGCTCACATCCATGAATACGGGCAGCAAGGGGTTGAATCTGACGCCTTCGCTAAGAGACCTCGTGGATAAGGCAATCAAATCCGGTAAATCAATTATCTCCACAGAGCTTATCCCGCACAGCTTCCTTGTTGAGGAGGGCATTGCCTCGACATCTGAAATAGCCCTCACAGACGAATGGAGCGCAAGGAAAGGCCATGTCCGGGACGCCCTTGCGTCCGTTGTCACGACTCCGGTTTACGGGCCAGCGGGTTCTATAGCCGGAGTTATAATAACGGCCGACATCATCAACAACGACAGCTTTGTCCCGGACAGCTTCGCGGATATTTTCCCCGGGGCGCTCGTAACCATAACCCTGAAGGATATTCAGATAACCAGTAATGTGGTGGGCGAAAACGGCAAAAGAATAATAGGCCACAGCCTTCCCGGCCAGGTTTACGACAAGATACGGAAAAACACGGCCTTCAGGGGCGATGCCGAGATAGCGGGCGAGAAATACATAGCCGCGCTCGACCCTATTTTAGACATAAACGGCCATGTCATAGGCTCGCTCTTCGTGGGCGTAAGGAAGGATAAGTTCGCCGCTCTTCAGTACGACAACATAAAGGCCGTGGCCACAATCGCCTTCCTCGCCTTCTTCCTCGCAACAGGCTTCGCCTCGTTCATAACATACATGGTAACGAAGCCCATTACCGCCCTCAAGAAAAAGGCGCAGCTCGTCTCCACAGGCAGCCTCTCGTCCATAAAGGCAGACGACCTTGAAGACGGGGACGACGAAATAGCGGACTTGGCGCGCACATTTAACGGTATGGTAGCGAGCCTCATTGACAAGCGGGAGAGGATACGGCAGAGTCAGGACAACTTAAGCCAGCAGAAGATGCTCGTGGAGTCCATAATAAACAGCCTTCCGTACTGCCTGTATGTGATTGAGAGGAACATGACGATAGTGGCTTGGAACAGGCACGCCTCCCAGCCGTGCTTGATATGCAAGGCCTTTCCCGGGACGGACTGCTACAACAAGGACTTCATGGAGCATCTCGCGGATAACGAACTCAGATATTCGCTCGAGGATGTGATAAAAAGCGTTTTTGAAACAGGGGAACCGAGGAGCCTCGACCAGCTGCTCACGGCCGGCGAGCCGGACAGGAAGGAGATTTACCTTAGCATGAGCGTATTCCCGATATTCTCAGGGGACGGTCATACCGTGCAGTATGCGGTGTGGATGGCCGAGGACATAACGAGGAAAAAGCTCATGGAGGCGTCGGTCCTGTCGAGCGAAAAGCTCTCAGCCATAGGCACGCTTGCCGCCGGCGTCGCCCACGAGGTGAACAACCCGCTCGGAGGCATATTGAACTGCCTCTACAACCTCAAGAACACGAAGCTCCCCGAGGAGAGGAAGCTCGAATACATAAACTTCATGGAGGACGGGATAAAGAGGGCGCAGAACATCGTCCGGCAGCTTCTGGATTTTTCCCAGCAGCACACGCCGGAGTTTCAGCTCGTTGATGTGAACCAGACGATAGAGGGGCTGGTTCCGCTTTTCGGCCACTACATCAAGGGCAGGGAGATAAGGCTCGTCCGGCGCCTCGGCTACGGCCTTCCGCCGCTGCTCGTTGATAAGCACCAGATAGAGCAAATCCTCGTGAACTTGATACTCAACGCCATACAGGCCGTTGACGGCGCAGGCGTTATCGAGGTCTCCACCATGCGCGAGGGCGAGTGGTTCTGCATAATGGTCTCTGACAACGGCTGCGGCATTCCGGACGGCAACCTCTCGAAAATATTCGACCCTTTTTTCACCACCAAGGGCGTGGGCGAGGGCACGGGCTTGGGGTTGTCGGTAAGCCGTGGTATAATCGAAAGTCATAAGGGCAAGATAGAGGTACAGTCGAGGCCGGGCAAAGGGAGCGTCTTCAAGGTTTACCTGCCGGTAATCTCGGAAAGGATATAGCGTGTTCGCAGCGAATATTCTCATAATTGACGACGAGCCCCTCATGAGGATGTCCATCGGGGACGCCCTCAGGGCCGACGGGTGCTCGGTCATGGAGACAGGGCTTGGCACAGAGGGGATAAACCTTATAAAAGGGAACGGCTTTGACATAGTCATTACTGATTTAAGGCTTACGGACACGGACGGGATCGAGGTGCTTAAGGCCGCAAAGAGACACTCCCCTGAGACGATGGTTATGCTCATAACCGCCTTCGGCTCCATTGATACGGCTGTCGAGGCCATGAAGCACGGGGCGTACGACTACCTGACGAAGCCTTTCCCCATGGACGAACTCCTCATGATGGTCAAGAGGGTCATGAGGCTTAAAAACCTCGAAGAGGAGAACCGGCTTTTAAAGGAACAGGTCCAGGGCAGGTACAACTTCAGCGGCATCATAAGCAGAAGCGATGTCATGCAGGGCGTCCTTGAGAAGGTCAAGACCGTGGCGGAGACGGATACGACCGTTTTGATATTGGGCGAAAGCGGCACAGGCAAGGAGCTTATAGCCAACGCCCTGCATTACAACAGCCACAGGAAAAACGGCCCGTTCATAAAGATTAGCTGCGCGGCCATTCCGGACACCCTTCTTGAGGCTGAGCTTTTCGGTTATGAAAAGGGCGCCTTCACGGGCGCGGTCAGGCGGAAGAAGGGGAGGTTCGAGCTTGCGGACAGGGGAACCATCTTCCTCGACGAGATAGGCGAGGTCTCCACCGCCGTGCAGGTAAAGCTCCTGCGAGTGCTTCAGGAAAAGGAGTTCGACAGGCTCGGGGGCACGGGCACGACCCCGGTGGATGTCCGCGTCATCTGCGCCACTCAGAGGGACCTGAAGCAGGAGGTGCAGAAGGGGTCTTTCAGGGAAGACCTTTACTACAGGCTCAATGTGGTGCCGCTCATGCTTCCGCCGCTTAGGGATAGGAAGGGCGACATACTCCTTCTCGCCGGTCATTTCCTGAAGACATTCACCGGCCGGCACAAGAAGACGATAAAGGGTTTTTCCACGGAGGCCGAGGAGTTCCTTCTCAGGCACGGTTTTCCCGGCAATGTCCGGGAGCTTGAAAATGCCGTAGAGAGGGCCGTGGTGCTCGCGAGGGGCGATCTGGTGGAGCGCCATGACCTTACCGATGATGATAACGCCGGAGACGGCCCGGAGGCGCATGAAAGCCTCTCCAAGGCCGTAAAGGAATTTGAAAGGCGCTGCATACTCAAGGCGCTTGGGGAGGCTAAGGGCCACAAGGGACTTACGGCAAAGCTCTTGGGCATTTCGAGAAAAACGCTGTGGGAGAAGTGCAAGCTCTTCGATATCATCATGCAAGGGGATGAGGCGGGTCAGGGCTGATATAATACAAACGCACTAAGTAACGCGACATCATACGAACGCAAGAAATGGTTTTAGACAAGGCGGACGACGAGGAAAACCGCAGGCATACTTTGTAGTATGTCGAGGATTTTCCGAGGAGTCCAACGCAGTATAAAAACATTTATTGCGTTCGTATTGCTATTTTTTCCGCTTAAGCCCGGCGGAGAATATACGCTCGACGCCGGAGAGGTCTTTTATAACTCTTAAATCCATGTAGCGCCCGTTTTTTTCAAACAGTCCCATGACCGCGCCGGCCTGGGCCCAGCCTATCTCCATTATGAGACGGCCTCCGGGACTGAGATACTCATGCGCCGCGGATATTATTTCCCTTATGTATGCGAGCCCGTCCGGGCCTGCCGAGAGGGCGCTTCGCGGTTCATGGTCCTTGACCTCCGGCTCGAGGCCGAAGAGCTCGGCCTCAGGCACATAAGGCGGGTTTGTGAGGATTATGTCAACGGCGCCTTTCAGCTTAAGGCCGGCGAGCGCCCTGAAAAGGCCGCCCTGCATGAAGACAATGCGGCCTTCAACATTAAGCCGCCGCGCGTTTTCAGAGGCGATTGAAAGGGCGTCCCCTGAGATGTCGGTGGCAAAAACCACGGCTGCGGGTATCTCCACGCACATTGAAATCGCTATGCACCCGCTCCCTGTGCAGAGGTCGATCACCGTAAGCTCACCCTTGCCGGCAAGAGGGGCCGAAGAAGCAACCCTCAGCGCCTCGTCAACCATAAGCTCGGTCTCGGGTCTCGGTATGAGCACGGCCTTCGTAACCTTAAGTTCGAGCCCCCTGAAGTGCGCTGTCCCGGTTATGTATTGCGACGGCTCGCGGAGCGTCCTTCTCCTGATGAATTCGCGTAATATCTTGTCCGCTTGCGCTGACAAGGGCCTTCCGCCGTTCAGGAAAAGTTCGTGCCTTTTAAGCCCGAGCGCATGGCTTAAAAGGTATTCGGCCTCGGCCTGTGCGTCCGGCACATCGTAGGACTTAAGGCGGCCCGTGGCCCATTTAAGGAAGGCTTTTACTGTAGCGGGCCGGCTGGACGGTTTGTTTGCGGACGCGGTTTTGTTCATAGCTCGGAGCACAAGGGCGCATTATCGCTTGTAAAAGACGCTTTCTTAAGTATAATAACTGATTGCGTGCCCGTGTCAAGGGAAGCGTTTCAGCGCATGGAGGTTCTATGGCGAGAAAGGCGCGAATTTCGAGGAAGACAAAGGAGACCGATATAACCGTTGAGCTGAATCTCGACGGCAGGGGCGCGCACGATGTGTTGACCCCCATACCGTTCTTCAGCCACATGCTCTCGGCGCTTGCCAAGCACGCGCTTTTCGACCTCAAGCTCCGCGCCAAGGGGGATGTGGATGTTGACTTCCACCACACCGTTGAGGATGCGGGCATATGTCTCGGAGAGGCATTCAAAAAGGCGATTGGGGACAAGAAAGGCATATGCAGGATAGGGGAGGCGAGCGTGCCGATGATGGATTCCATGTCAACGGCCGTGCTCGACATAAGCGGCAGGCCGTATTTCAGGTTCAACTCCGGCAAGGGCGCCTCAACGGTAGCCAAGAGGATATTCGCCGGGGTCAAGACAGAGTCTGTGTTCGACTTCGGCCTCGTGGAGGAGTTCATGTTCGCCTTCGCCAATAACGCGGGCATAGACCTGCACCTTACGCTCAACTACGGCAAGGACATCCATCACTCCATCGAGTCGGCTTTCAAGGCCCTCGGAAGGGCATTGAAGGAGGCGAGCCGAAAGGACGCCCGGATAAAAGGGGTCCTCTCGACAAAGGGCAAATTGTAGGAAGCAGGGAGCGATGATAGCCATAGTTGACTACGACATGGGCAATTTAAGAAGCGTTGAAAAGGCATTTCTGAAGCTCGGGCTTGAGGCCGAGGTAACGCGGAGTCCGAAGAATCTCCTAAACGCAAGCCATATCGTGCTTCCGGGCGTCGGGGCGTTCAAGGACTGCATGAGAAACCTCGACCAGTACGGCCTCATTGACCCCATACTTAAGTCAATCGAGGCCGGAAAGCCCTTCCTCGGCATATGCCTCGGGTTGCAGCTCCTTTTCGAAGAATCCACGGAGTTCGG
The DNA here is from genome assembly GCA_964365865.1 of uncultured Thermodesulfobacteriota bacterium. Taxonomy (GTDB): domain Bacteria; phylum Desulfobacterota; class GWC2-55-46; order GWC2-55-46; family GWC2-55-46; genus CAYIRV01. The sequence continues at coordinate 6,307 of CAYIRV010000040.1, forward strand.
CGTTCACAAGGGCCTCGGCGTGCTCAAGGGCAGGGTGGTAAGATTTTCATCGGTTGGCAAAGAAGGTTTAAAAGTCCCGCACATGGGGTGGAACAGCATCATGTTCAAAAAACAGTCGCCCTTGATGAATGACATTCCCGAAGGCGAATACTTCTATTTCGTGCATTCGTATTACGCGGCGCCTGATGATTCGGCAGTGGCGCTTACAACCACGGACTACGGCATCGAGTTCGTCAGCAGCATAGAGAAAGACAACATAACGGCCTGCCAGTTCCACCCTGAAAAAAGCCAGAAGGCCGGGCTTAAGGTTTTAAAGAACTTCAGCGCCCTTTAATCCCATGCTCATAATCCCTGCGGTTGACATAAAAGACGGAAAATGCGTGCGGCTTTCTCAGGGCAGGTTCGACGCCGTAACCGTGTATTCGGACGACCCTGTTGATGCGGCTCTTCAATGGGAGGGCTTGGGCGCAAGGCTCATACATATAGTTGACCTCGACGGCGCGATTTCAGGCCGTGCCGTAAACCGTGAGATAATTCTAAGAATCTGCGCCGCGCTCAAGGTTCAGGCGCAGATAGGCGGCGGCATAAGGGACGAGGCCACGGCTGACGAATACCTGTCCATCGGCAATGTCAGGCGCGTAATCGCGGGCACGGCGGCAGTCGAAGACCCGGCGCTCCTTACGAGGCTCGCGCTCCGCCATCCCGGAAGGATTGCCGTGGGCATTGACGCAAAGGACGGCATGGCGGCTGTAAAGGGCTGGCTGAAGGTTACGGGTGAGAGGGCCGTTGTGCTCGCGAAAAGGCTTGAGCACACAGGGGTCTCCGCCATCATATACACTGACATATCGAGGGACGGCATGCTCACAGGCCCTAATATCGCGGCAACGAGGGAGATGGCCTCATCCGTGAGCATCCCTGTCATAGCATCCGGCGGCGTTTCTTCGGTAAAGGACATAATCGCGTTAAGAGGCGCCTCGGTTGAGGGAGTAATCATCGGCAAGGCCCTTTATTCAGGGGGTTTAAGCCTAAAGGATGCCTTGGATGCGGCTGTGGATTCAGCCGAAGGGCGCGTTTAGCGGGATATGCTGACCAAGCGGATAATACCGTGCCTTGATGTCCAGGACGGGAGGGTCGTAAAGGGCGTAAGCTTCGTCCGTTTGAGGGACGCCGGGGACCCTGTCGAGGCAGCAAAGACATACGAGGCTCAGTGCGCGGACGAATTAGTATTCCTCGACATAACCGCGTCGCACGAGGGTAGGCGGGCGATTCTCGATGTCATAGAAAAGACCGCTTCAGAGGTCTTCATGCCGCTTACGGTCGGCGGCGGGGTAAGGGGGCTCGATGATATAAAAGACCTGCTGAGGGCCGGCACTGACAAGGTCTCGATAAACACAGGCGCGGTTGACGACCCTGTGTTCGTGAGAAAGGCGTCTGAGAGGTTCGGCAGTCAGTGCATCGTGGTTGCCATAGACGCTAAAAGGAGGCCGCGGGACCGCGGAGGAAGGCTTTCATGGGAGGTTTACACCCACGGCGGAAGGAAGGGCCGCGGACTTGATGCAGTGGAGTGGGCGAAAAGCATGGAGGAGTTCGGCGCAGGGGAACTCCTCATTACGAGCATGGACCGCGACGGCACAAAGGACGGCTATGACATAGAACTTACCAGCGCCGTTGCCGGGGCTGTTTCCGTTCCTGTCATAGCGTCCGGAGGGGCCGGGAGCCTCGAACACCTGTACGAGGCGTTCACAAAGGGGTTTGCGCAGGCCGCGCTCGCGGCCTCCATATTCCACTTCGGGGAATTCACGATACCAGAGGCCAAGCGATACCTGAGCGCAAGGGGCGTGAGCATAAGACCCGTTGGATAAGAGTTGAATGAAATTAAGGCAGCCTTAAATGAATAAAAGCGAGGGATTCCTAAAGCTCATCATCTTCTATAAGACCGTAACAGGCATCTTGGAAATAGTCCTTTCACTGAGCTTTTTGAGGTTTTTCAAGGGTAACCACGTTGACCCGTTCATGCGTCTTGCCTTAAGCCTCGGGCTTGACACTGACAACCGCCTCGTAGGCGCCCTTCTTAAAAAGGCCGGCGCTCTCCATAAATCAACGGTTGTCGGGCTTACGCTCGTTGTCTTCATATTCGGGGTGGTTAACCTTGTCGAGTCCTACGGTCTTCACCTGAGGAGGCGCTGGGCCGAGCTTCTTACGGTTTACGCCACAGGGCTGCTGATACCTTTTGAGCTTTACGAGGTCGTGAGGGGCATAACGGCCTTGAATACCGCGGCTCTTGTCGTAAACTGCGCGATTGTCTATTACCTCGCATAGCACAAGGAGCTTTTTAAAAAGGCGTGAGCCTCTGTCCATGCCTGTGCCCGCAGGTCTGCCCCCGCATGTCTGAAGCCGGGGCGGTTTTGCGTTGATTTATTTAGATTTGTATAAAAGACTTGATTCCGAGGCTGAGAAATAGTATATATACTAATTCAGGATTGACTTATGTATAACCCCTTGTCCCTTTGCGCATGTCAAAGGGGCGCCGGTCTTAGGGCCGGTATCCAGAAGGAGAAGAAATGGAAAACCATTACGAGACAGTCTGCATCATAAGACCTGATGCAGGGGATGACACGGTAAAAGCCGTGGTCCTGAAGGCCTCCGGAGTAGTCGAGGCCCAGGGAGGGCGCATCAACAAGGTGGAGGAGTGGGGCAGGCGCAGGCTCGCATACCCCATAAAGAAGAAGAACGAGGGTTTTTACTTCCTTATGGACTACGCGAGCGCCCCGGGGACGGTCGCAGAACTTGAAAGGGTGCTCAGGAACAACGAGGATGTCTTCAGGTATCAGACCGTGAAGGTTATACAGAGGAAGCAGAAGCTGAGGAAGATGCCGGCCTTGGCCCAAGTCAAAGGAGGCGCCAATGGAAAGGCCAATGGATAGGAATGACAGGCCACCGGCAAGGACCGATAGACCACCGGCAAGGACCGACAGGCCGCAGGGAAGGCCGCAGCCCGGCAGGGGCGAGGGCTCGGATGGGGGCAGGAGGCCGTTTCCAAAGAAGAAGGTCTGCCGTTTTTGCAAGCACAGGGACATTACTATGGACTATAAGGATGTCAAGGCCCTGAGGCCTTTTCTTACCGACAAGGGCAGGATTGTGCCGAGGAGGATATCAGGCGCATGCGCCAAGCACCAGAGGGATATATGCGCGGCCATAAAGATGGCCAGGGCTATCGCCATAGCGCCTTTTGCGTCCGCGGCCTTGTAGGGCAGGCCGTTTCCCTGTTTACTAATGGTTTACTAATGCAAACGCATTTTAAGTTATCAGTGAACAGTTATCAGTTATCAGTGAACAGTTATCAGTTATCAGTTATCAGTGAACAGTTATCAGTTATCAGTGAACAGTGAACAGTGAACAGTAAAAG
>CAYIRV010000041.1:0-9706 GCA_964365865.1 uncultured Thermodesulfobacteriota bacterium
GGCACCAACCCATCTTCAAGGACGAGACCCGTTCCACGACCTTCATTGAAGCGATGTCCCCGTGGCAGAGTTTGCAGTCAAGGCCGGCCCTGATATGTCTTTTGTGCGGAAAATAGACATGGTCCGGGAGGTTGTGCACCTTAATCCACGGTATAGGCTCCTTTTTTTCCCAGTATGACGCGAGGTTCTGTATTAAAGGCGAATTGGTCTTTACCACCGAGTGGCAGCCCATGCACCTTTTCACATTGGGCACCCCGGCCACTCTCGACTTTTCGGCATAGATGTGGCAGTAAAGGCAGGGTATCTTGTTGTCCCCTGCGTGTATCCTATGGCTGAACGGAATGGGCTGAGTCGGTTTTCTGCCTGACAGATAAAGGTCATTGACCTTGTAACCTATGGCAAAGGTTATGGCGAGGGTTACTATATATACAATAAGTCTCTTTAGTAACGCGAAATCTCGAACAACATCCGGCTCGCGTTTGACGAGGGCTTCTATATATGCAATAAATCTCTTCATTAACAGGGTAAGTATTGAGATTTATTAAAAAACTCGACCAAAGCGCATACAAACATGCGCTTAAATTCCCGAAATAGCAGGAAAATATATAAAAATCATAACTTAGGCGGCAAGTGATAATATACTAACAAAAATATCTTGTCAATAAAATTCATTGTCCGATATTGACATTGACGGCAAGCCGCCAGCATGTCCGTGTTTTCTTGACTCGATTCAGCCCATGTGTTTTAATTACTTGCTATGGAATGGTACAGGAAGACAATTGATGAGGTTATAGCCGGGCTTTCAATAGACCCCCAAACAGGGCTTTCAACTGATGAGGCAAGGCTCCGTCTTGGGAAATACGGCCCAAACAGCCTCACTGCGGCTAAGAGGGAATCGAGGATTATCAAGTTCCTCAAGCAGTTCACGGAGTTCATAATACTCGTGCTTATAGGCGCGGCTGTCGTGGCCGGGGCGCTCGGCGAATGGGTTGACGCGCTCGCCATAGTCGGGATAGTGGTCTTTAACGGGGTAATCGGGTTTTTGCAGGAGGAAAAGGCCGAGCGCGTGATTGAAGCCCTTAAAAAGCTCGCGGCCCCGAATGCAAAGGTTTTAAGGGACTCAGGGCTTAAGATAATCCCCGCATCAGAGCTTGTGCCCGGTGATGTTATTATGCTCGAAAGCGGGGACAGCGTTCCTGCTGACGCGCGGGTGTTCGATTCAAGGCTTCTGAGGATTCAGGAGGCGTCTCTTACCGGCGAATCCCTTCCAGTTGACAAGGTAAGCGATGAGCTTACGGAGTCTGTCCCGCTCGCTGACCGCGTAAACATGGCGTATTCGGGAACGCATGTGGTCTACGGCAGGGGGAGCGCCGTGGCGGTTGCAACAGGCATGTCAACGGAGATGGGCAATATCGCCCGCATGCTTGAGGAGGTGCGGCCTGAGCCTACGCCCCTTCAGAAGAAGCTCTCGCAGTTAGCCAAATCCCTGGTCTACGCCGCCGGGGCCGTATGCGCCGTGATATTCGCCATAGGCATTCTGAGGGGAGGCGGTGTCCTCGACATGTTCCTTACCGCGGTAAGCCTCGCTGTTGCCGCGATTCCGGAGGGACTGCCTGCCGTGGTAACCATAACCCTTGCCCTCGGGGTGCAGAGCATGGTCAGGAGAAACGCCCTTGTAAGGAAGCTCCCGTCCGTTGAGACCCTCGGAAGCGCGACAGTCATAGCGTCGGACAAGACAGGCACGATTACCCAGAACCAGATGACCGTCCGGAGGGTTTACCTCTCTACTGGCGAGACAGCGGCTGTTACAGGCTCTGGATATTCGCCTTCAGGCGCGTTCTTTAAAGATACGAAAGAGTTCCAGCCTGCCTTCGATGCGGCGCTCATGCTCGCGCTCAAGGCGGGTGTTCTCTGCAATACCGCCGAGCTTAAGGAAAACAACGGCGCAGGGTGGGGCATCATAGGAGACCCCACGGAAGGCGCTCTCCTTGCCCTGGCCATGAAGGCCGGGATTAAGAAGTCCCTGCTTCTTAAAGACTGGAGCTTCATAGGCGAAGCGCCTTTTGATTCCGACAGGAAAATGATGACCATGGTATTCAGGGACAACGGCTCAGGCGTATTTTACGCCTTCACAAAGGGCGCGCCTGAAAGGGTGCTCGCGCTCTGCTCGGATATTTACGCTCAGGCAGGGGCAAGGCCCATAACCGGCAGGGACTTGGACGGCGCGATCCTTGCCAACGAGGAGTTCTCAAAAGGCGCCATGAGGGTGCTCGGACTTGCGTATAGGACTTCAAGAGACCCGCTTGATGTAAAAAGCCCGTCCCTTCTCGAAAAAGACCTTACATTTATCGGTCTTGCGGGAATGATAGACCCGCCCCGCGAGGGGGTGTTTCTCGCGGTTGAGAAGGCCCGTAGAGCCGGCATTACGCCCATTATGATAACCGGGGACCATAAACTCACCGCAGTCGCCATTGCAAGGGAGACAGGCTTATTCCGGGACGGGGACATGGCTGTCTCAGGCGATGAGCTCGACGGCATGACAGAGGCTGAGTTCAGGGAAAGGCTCCCTCATATCAAGGTCTATGCCCGCGTAAGCCCTGAGCACAAGCTCAAGGTCATCAGGGCTTGGAAGGATAGGGGGGATGTCATTGCAATGACAGGCGACGGCATAAACGACGCGCCTGCCCTAAAAGAGGCTGACATAGGAATCGCAATGGGCATAACAGGAACGGATGTTACGAAAGAGGCCTCTGACATGGTTTTGACCGACGATAACTTCGCGTCTATCATATCGGCGGTCGAGGAGGGCAGGGGCATATTCGACAACATCAGAAAGGCCGTGCACTTTCTCCTGTCCTGCAATATAGGCGAAATCCTTGTCCTGCTCGTTGCCTCGGTCGCTGGAATGCCCCTGCCGCTTCTGCCTGTCCAGATACTTTGGACAAACCTCGTTACAGACGGGCTTCCGGCCATCGGCCTTGCAATGGAGAAAGTTGACCCCGCTGTCATGGAGAGACTTCCGAGGAAGAGGGACGAGGGCGTTGTTACAAGGCCGCTCCTTATCGTGATGCTCGTTCAGGGCGTCTTTATCGCCCTGTGCACGCTCGCTGTCTATACCGTGGAGCTGTATTGGTTCGATTCAAGCCTCATAAAGGCCCAGACAATGGCCTTTACCGTGCTCGTCTTCAGCCAGAAGTTCCATATATTCAACTGCAGGAGCATGTTCGATTCCGTCTTTAAACTCGGCCTGTTCACGAACAGGGCGCTTAACGCCGCGGTCCTGTTCATACTTTTAAGCCAACTCCTTCTCGTATATACGCCCTGGCTCCAGAAGATATTCAAGATAGAGGCCCTCGGCCTCATTGATTGGGCTATTGTGGTGGCGGCCTCGATTCAGCCGCTTTTGATGATGGAAATCGCCAAGAGGGTATGGCCAAGGCGGGGAAGGGTGCAAGGCTTTGCATAGTCCGGCTTGGCGGTAGAATCAAATACGGTATTTGGTATGGGTATGAGAGCACGGCTTAAAAAGGCCGCAAGGCTTTTTCACATAATCAAATGTTAAGGAACCTCTGATTTATTCTCCTCCCACGCCTTGCGATACGTTTATATGCATCTCGCTCAGGGATTGTCATTCCCAATGTTTTAATCGGGAATCTATGAATGACCGTCTAACGTGCTGGATTCCAGCTGAATGCGCGCGGGAATGACAACAAGCAAGGATAGGGCCTTTGCCCTGCGTCTTGCCTAAACGCGTCTCAGAGTGAATTAATCAGAGGTTCCTTAAGTTGTTGCCTGAGAAAGTGTAGGGTGGCTGTCTGGAGAGGGGTTGGCTTTTCTTCTATATCCTATCACATCTTTGACCGCCGTGTTCTTCATTCTCTGGCAGTTGATGATGCCCCTTCCGCTTGCCTGAGGCGCACCCGCGCGCCGTCAATTAATGAGTCAAAGGGATGGATGCTCACCTGTTCGCCCTCGTTAAGCCCAGAGACCACCTCTGCGGATATGGCGCTCCTGCGGCCTATAACGACCGGGCCGGGGCCCCAAGCCGGAGGCTAAAGCGAATCTTCAATATCCGGATATATTTTATCAATGGCCTTTTGCATGGCGATAGTTTCGGAAATCGCGGTTGCAATGCGGCAGTAATGCCTTATGTCTTCCATTGAAAGGGTTTTGCCTTTTCTGTCCTTGAGCCATTTTTCCATGACCCGATAGCCCCCGAGCTGATATTCCCAGACCTCTTTTTCTACGGCTTCAAAGAACTGCGTATCGTTTATGTTCACCTGTTTGTCTTTTTCCGAATATGTAAATTTCTTAATCTTGGAGTCCCCCTTGCCCTGAAACCTGCTTACCGGCTTTTCGAGCGCATCAGATTCCATGAGGTGCAATTCAGCGAGTTCTTTGCCCAAATCCCCCATTTTGCCGAACAGCTTATAATCCCTTGTGAACGGGACCCTCGGAAAGTCTGTTTTCAAAAATTCCGCATACTTCGTCCGGTAGGTGTTTGAGTATAGGACAGCGTATATGTAATGGAATATTTCTTCAGGCAAGGGGGTTTTTCCGTATTTTTGTTCAAGCTCCGCTAATAGGGTTTTTGAAATGTTGGGGCTTTTGACAGCATAGCCTGCGTCTTCTTCAAAAAGCGACATCAAAGCGGCCCTTCCGCCTTTTTTATAATCCCCCCTTGCCCCGCCTTTGGAAAGCGGGGAACAAGGGGTATTGCCTTGTTCGTAGTCCTCGTAGAGGTAGAGGGGGAAAAGGTAATCACCCGTTTTGAGCGAAACAGCCACATGCTCGACTAAATGACTTGTTGCGAAAGCATGGCGCCATCCTCCCGCCAATTCAACCCTTTTGGGCATTATCAGCCCCAAATTCTTCCTCATCATATGGCGCATGACATTTTTGCGCATCCTTTCTATGAGCGCATCGTGATAGAATATCCATTGGACATCAAACGGCCTGTATAATATCCGTGTTATTGATTTTTCCTCATCAGCATCCTCGATTATCCGTTCTCTCGCCTCTTTGAGTTTGAATTTCGAGGTATCTTTAAGCCCGTAGGTCTTTTCAATCAATTCATCAGGCATGTTTTTGTCCCTGAGCTGTCGTATCCTCCTTTTTAATGCCTCTTTGTCGTGGTCAATCACGAAACCGTCTCTTGATGTTGTAACGCCCATGCCATTTACAGGAAAAACATCAGTAACCTTCGTGAAAGTTTCGTAATGCTTAAGAAAAGATTCATCCCTCGGTATGAATAGATAAAGTCCGCTTTTCGGCTTGAGCGTCTTCCAGCGCGTATTTTTTATGTCATGGGAGGCAAGCCATTTGTATTTGTTGTCTCTTGAACCCCAGAGGTCTGCATAAGAAATTTTTGTTTGCTTGGTTTTTTCTTTGCCGCCCTTTTTCACGAACAAGGAAATAGCAACGCCCTGCCTAATGTCAAAGACATTCTTGTCATCGCTCTTGTCAGGGCATCTTTCCTTCTTAAGCGAGTTGCCGTGCAGATTAAGTATGTAAATCTCATCAAAGCTCTGCATCAAAGACTGCCTCATGCCCCTGAATGTCGGGTTGTCGAGCCAACCGTGGTTTGTTATAAGCCCGATGACGCCTTTACCTGCCATGTCTATCTTCCACTGGGCAAATCTGATGAACTTTACATAATCGTCCTGAAGCCATTTCGAGTTTTTCTCGCCGAGAGGCTTTCCGTCAACCTGATAGTAGGCCTTAATCTCCCTTGTAATCCAATCCCCGATATTTGATGAATGGCCGGAATACGGCGGGTTGCCCATAATCACGAGTATGGGGGTATCCGTCTTTACCTTTCCAGCAAGATGGGATTCCTCTGACAATGCCGCCATGAAAGGCAGATAGGTCTCCTCAAACTCTTCCATTTCAAGGGTGTTCGTGAGATATAGCTTGAAACGGTCTGTGTCTTTCAGCCTGTATCCGAGTTCTTCGAGCAGAAAACCCATCTTGATATGCCCTATGGCATATGGGGCCATCATCAGCTCAAATGCGTAAAAGTTCTTGAGTATATGGTCTTTAATCAGGCGGTCTTTTGCGCCTTCACCGTATTTGGCGGTAAAGTTTTCAACCGCAAGCCTCGCAGCCTCGGCAGGAAAGGTGAGGGTGCCTGCGGCCGGGTCGAGTATTGTTACGGTATCAGTCGCAAAGCCGTCCTCTTTTTTGAACGAATCAATGAGGATTATATCGAGGGAGCGGACTATGTATGAAACAACAGGCTCAGGCGTGTAATATACCCCGCGCCGCTCCCTGGTCTCAGGGTCGTAAATTGAAAGGAATGTCTCGTAAAAATGGACAATCGGGTCTTTGCCTTTGCCCTCACTGAAATAATCGTGGAGGATTTTGTTCACATCCGCGTTTGACAAAACCTCACTCAGGTCGTCAATTATCCATTCCATGTCCTTCGGCAAATCCCCTGATGAAATAAATCGAAAAACCTCCCTGAGTATGCCGATGGTGCGCGGGATAAGGTCAAAGGCAAGCCGGCGGTTGAAGCCTTCCTTTGCCCGGGTCCTTGCGGCGAAAAGGCCGTAAGCAATGGTCTGGGAATATAAATCCGCAAAGTCTTCTTTTGAAATGTCGTGTATGAGATATTTTTTGAATGCCTCGTAAAAGCCGAGGAGCGCACCTTTGCCCTCGGCCTCCTCTCTTTTTATTTCATTGAGCGTAACCTCGTCTTTCAAAAAGCGCGTCCTCTTGGCAAGCTCACCCGCGAGGGTCTTTGCGCTGAATGTTTTGGGCATGGAAAAGGACAAGAACATGTCGAGAAGCTCAAAAAACTGGTTTTCGTTTTCTATGGGCGGCACGGTCTTGAGCCTCTTTGCGACAACCGGCCTTGTAATCTCGACTTTTTTTACGAGTTCGTTGTTTTTGTAAAGCCTGAATTCAATGAAGTTCGTGAGGATAAGGTTTGGGAATGTGTTTAAATAGCGTTTAAGCTGAGGGGTGTCTTGTATGCGGCTTAAGTCTTCAGTATCAGGCGACTTTGCCTCTATGTAGCCTGTAATACGGCTTTTTCCGTCCCAGATTCTGAAATCCGGGTTCCCGCCTTCGGTTTTTTTAGGCAGGGATGTGATTACCAAGTCCTTCCTTGGTATTGATTCGGCATAATTTTTTAAAAGCGTTTCGAGCGTGGAATAATAGCTTTCCTCCCGCGCGTCGCCCCTGAAATATATATCAAGTATGGTTTTGAGATATTGTTCGAGCATCTCTAATCCTCAGTAATCCCTCGGAACCAGAAGCATCCTGTCAAGAGCCGACTTGGCCTTTAACCTTATATCTTCCGGCACTGTTACGATGTTCTTCATATCCCGGAGCGACTGAACGGCATCTTCGAGGGTCGTGAGTTTCATGTTCGGGCAGATGAGGGACTTGGACGGCAGGATGAATTTCTTGCCGGGGTTTTCCTTCCTTAATCTGAAAAGTATGCCCATCTCCGTGCCTATGATTATGATTTTCGCCTTTGTCTCTTTTGCGAACTTATACATGCCTGATGTTGAGCACACATGCTCAGCGAGCGCAACTACATCCGGCCTGCACTCAGGGTGGCAGACGAATACCGCGTCCGGGTTCTGTGCCTTTGCCTTTATGACATCTTCGGTTTTCAGCCTTTCGTGGGTCGGGCAGAACCCGTGCCACCACTCGAGCTTCTTCTTTGCCTGAAGCGACACATAGTGAGACAGGTTTTTATCCGGGAGCATATAGACCGTATCAGACTTAAGCGAGTTGACGACGCTTACGGCATTGGCCGATGTGCAGCATATGTCGCTAAGGGCCTTTACAGCCGCGCTCGTGTTCACATAGGCCACCACAGGCACCCCGGGCCGCTTTTCTTTTTCTTTGACGAGGTCATCAGCCGTTATCATGTCGGCCATGGGGCATCCGGCGTCGAGCCTCGGAAGTATTACCGTCTTTTCAGGCGAAAGTATGGCCGCGCTCTCTGCCATGAAATGCACGCCGCAAAACACGATTACCTTTGCGTCTGATTTGGCCGCGGCCTGGCTTAAGGCAAGCGAATCCCCCGTAAGGTCGGCCGCATCCTGCACCTCGTCCCTCTGGTAGTTGTGGCTGAGCATTATGGCGCGCCTTTCCTTAAGAAGCGCCTTTAGTTCTTTTTTGAGCCTTTCTTTTTCTTGGTTCATACTTTTATAAAAACCTCTCGGTCTCAGCGATTATATGATATTATGCCTGAAAATTACAGGAAAAACCCGATTATGCCGCTTACTGATGAAGAAAAAAAGCTCCTTTTAAAAATAGCGCGGGAAACAATCGAGGCAACCGCAAGACGGCTGCCTTTGCCTGCTCTGTCCCCTCCTTTGCGCCAAGCCCTTAAGGAAAACAGGGGCGCTTTTGTAACGCTAAATAAAGACAGCGGCCTCCGTGGGTGCATCGGGGTTTTCACAGGGGACGGGCCGCTTTATAAGACTGTTCAGGACATGGCCGAGGCCGCGGCAAGAAGGGACAACCGGTTTTCGCCTGTTGAGGCGGACGAGCTTAAAGACATCTTGATTGAGATTTCCGCGCTTACGCCTTTACGCCTGATAAAGGATGTTTCTGAAATCGAGGTTGGCAGGCACGGGATTTACATAGTAAAGGGTTTTCAGAGGGGAGTGCTGCTGCCGCAGGTGGCTGTTGAGCACCACATGAGCAGAGATGAGTTCCTTGACAACACCTGCCTTAAGGCAGGGCTTGCCCAAGGGTGCTGGAAAAGGGGCGTGGAGATTTACATATTCGAGGCAGAGGTGTTCGGGGAAGGCTGAATTTTTAAGCAGTTAAAGCTGAAGCTTGGAATGAACAGGGCGAGCAGGCAATTTGCCGTTTATCCGGATATAATAAGAATTCAGGTTTTTCAGAATTTGTTTGTTTCATCATCTATTGTTTTTTTTAAACAGAGTTTGAGACAAGATTAGTTGACCTGTTTAAGATTTTTTCTTTTAAGCAAGTTTTGCAGGGTGTGTCGGGGAGCCTGCTCCTCCCCATTAAATACCGCATAGGGCTGGACAATAGGGAGAGATATTTTGTAAAATATAAGAAAGGAGAATTAAACATGGGAACGATTAGCGAAGAACTTGCAGTAAAGATTGAATCTTTGCCGGACATTGAGAAGATTGAACTGGTTGATTCTATCCTCATGCAACTCGACAAGCCAGACCCTGAAATTGACCGCATTTGGGCAGATGAGGCACGCAAGCGCTGGCAGGCGTATAAGCTGGGCAAATTAGAGACAGTGCCTTATGATCAGATAATGGATAAGTATCGCACCAGATGAAAGTTCGCTTCCTAAAACCTGCACAATTCGAGGTTGACGCCGCTGTTGCATGGTATGGTTCTCAGTCTGTTGGCTTGGAGACACAATTTCTTGATAATCTGGACATGGCAGTCAGAAGAATCATAGTATATCCTTTCTCATATGTGGAAGTCGAGCAAGGTCTCCGGCGTTGCTTATTCCCACGGTTTCCGTATGGGATTATTTATGGCATAGATACCGATACAATTATTGTTGTTGCAGTTGCACATCTACATCGGGAACCGCGATATTGGATAGACAGAATGCCGGAAAAAAATCCTGATAAAAATAATAGTTAGAAAGTCGAGGGTTGTCCCAGCTATTATCCCCCTTTGCAAAAGGGGGATAGAGACTTACCCGTCAAGCTCCGCAATCGCCTTTCCTATCCTCTTAACCCCT
>CAYIRV010000042.1:0-8123 GCA_964365865.1 uncultured Thermodesulfobacteriota bacterium
GCCTATGCTTACGGTCGGCCATATCGGGTATAAGCAGAATGTGTCCTTCAGCTCCTCAACGGAAGTTCTTATCCTCTCGGCTATTACGAAGGAGTCCTTCTTCCTGGTCTGCGGAAGAAGCGCGGTGAACTCCTCTCCGCCGTACCGGGCGACGACATCCATTGACCGGACGGACTCCCTGAGCGCGCGCGAGACCCCCTTCAATATCTCGTCCCCGGCCAGATGCCCGAACCTGTCGTTAAAGGCCTTAAAGTCGTCGAGGTCGAGGACAAAGACGGTGAAAAAGCCTTCGTGCCTCTTGACGCGCTCGATTTCCTCGAAGACCCTCTCGCGGAAGTACCTCCTGTTAAAAAGCCCCGTCAGGGGGTCGGTCATGGATATGTGCCTGAGCTCCTCGCTCATGCTGTAGTATGCGCCTCTCTCGAGCGCAATGGCGGCGTAGTCCGCGAATGTGAGCATGAGCTGGAGGTCGTCCTCGGAGAAGACCTCGCCGGTAATCTTGTCCGATATGTTCAGCACCCCTATCACCCGGTCTTCGAGCTTCAGAGGCAGCGATATGAACGACTTCGTCTTGTAGCGGTCGCGGGTTTTGTGCTCCGGCACTTCGCTCGCAATGTCCCTTACGATACGGGGCTCGCCCGTGGCCGCGATTCCTCCTGCTATGCCATCGCCGACCCGTATCTTGACCTTGTCCGCGAACGCGTCTTCGAGGCCCTTGCATGCCTTGACCGAAAGGATATTATTCTCGTGGTCGAGTATCATGAGGGAGCCGCGCTCGGCCCCCACAAGCTCCGTTGATTTATTGAGGATGGTTTCGTAGAGCGCTTCCCTGTCGAGGAGCGGGGCGATAGCCTTATAGACCTGCTCAAGGGCGTGAAAGCCTTGAATCCCGGAGCCGGGAACCCCGGCGCCGGAAAGCGCGTTCTTGTCCGCGACGGCCTTCGAGTAAAGGCTTTTCAAGAACGGCTCCGCGAGGTTCGCGACTATGCCGGGCAGGGAGAAGATGGCCCTCGGAGGGATTACCTTCAGCCCGTCCCTCAATCTTTTGAGCGCGGGGCCGTCAAATCCGTATCCCTCCGCCCCTGATGAGAACTCCCTGTCAACGCTCCCATCGAGATATACCTGCCCTCCGATTATCACAAACGCGCATTCAGGGGTTAGTATCACGGGCACCGCGAAGATGTACTGGTTGGTGTGGCACTTGTATATATGCGGACGCTTGCTATTCAATGCCTCGCTTGCGGCCCTGAGGCGCATCTCCGCGCAGAGCCTCCTGCCCTCGGCCGCATCGTTCACGGCGTTGCACAGGCACGGCTCGCTCCCCGCGGGAACGAGCACCTTTCCGTCCGGGTCGCAAAGGGCTATAGGGACATCGAGGAGAGAGGACAAGCCCTCCTGAAATTCCCGCCATAAAGACAAATCAACCTGTCCGCATGGCGAAAGCCGAGGTGCCGGCTTTGCGTCCTCAGTAACTTCATTCATAACCCTTTGTACGGCCGTAGTTAGCACAGCTCTAATGTAGTGGATTTGACTTACTCGTATATCATAAAGATTGCGAAAGAACAATATGTTTCTACATCCGGCGTTGGACAACCCGCGGCAACGGGATTCGGCAAACGTTGTTTTCCGTCCTGTTTGCGAGACGCCCGCGCTCCGCAAAAAAAAACCGTGATGCGTGCGCGTGATGCGTAAAAGGTATTTGCGCATAACGCTCACGGCTCACGGTCTTCATGAATTCGGGTTTAAAAAAGGGCCTCGAAGCCCTTTTAACAAGCATGGCGCGCAAAGCGGGCGAATTACAATCGCAAGATTCCTTACTTGTCAAATTCACCGCGGCTTCATGCGTGGAATTTTCACTCAGGCCCTTTGCCGCCTTATGTCCCGGCCACCACCACCCTGTCCTTGCCTGAGAGCTTTGCCTTGTACATAGCCTGGTCCGCGGCCTGAATGAGGTCTTCATACTTGACGGCCTTTATGCCCGGATAGCTCGCAACCCCGATGCTCACGGTGGCCGCTCTCCCCATCCATTCATGCGCATGGCCTTTAACGAGGCCCCTTATCTTTTCGGCCATTACCCTCGCGTCCTCGGCGGCGATGCCGATGAGCACGACCACGAACTCCTCTCCCCCGTACCTGGCGGCCATGTCCTCCTTCCTCGTGTTGGCCCTGAGGACCTTTCCTATGGCCTTCAACACCTCGTCCCCCTTGTCATGGCCGTAAGTGTCGTTGACGGATTTGAAATTGTCGACATCAAAGAGTATGAGGGATATCGGCTGGTTGTGTCTGAGACTTCGCGCCCATTCCTCATCGAGCCTGTTGTTCAGATACCTCCTGTTGTAAAGGCCGGTGAGGCCGTCTGTGATGGACAGCTCCTGTATCTTCTGGTGCATGATGGCGTTGTCGAGCGCGATGGAGATTTGGCCCGCGAGATAGTCAAAAAGGGTCTTCTCATCGTCCGTGTACTTCTTGACGCTTCCGAGCACGAGGACGCCGAGGACATTATTCTGATAGCAAAGCGGCACATAGGCCGCCTCCACAGGCGGGTTTTGCGCAAACCCTAATTCCATGACCTCTGCCGTCTGGCCCTGCGCCGGGTTTATTATGAAGGTCTTGTTGTCCGCCGCGGCCTTGCCCGGATAGCCCTCTCCCATGGCGAGGGTCTCGATCTTCGCCTTTGTCCCGTAGATTACATGGGGCACGAGCATGGTCCTATCAGCCTCAGAGAGGTATATTACGCCCATCTGGGACTCGGTAACGCTTACGGCGATATTGAGTATCCGTTCGAGCAACTCCCTCAAGTCAAGGGTTGACATGAGGTGTTTTGCGACCTCGTTGTGCTTACGGAGCCTCTCCTCGCGCTTTCTTATGCCGCTGGCCATAATGTTGAACCCCTCGCCGAGCTTCTCGAACTGATCCCCTGTCTTGAGGTCAACGGATATGTCAATCTCGCCTTTGCCGAACTTCTCCATGGCGTCAACGAGGAAGCCGAGCGGCCTTGTTATGTCCGTGGTTATGAAGACGGTCACTATTATGGAGAGGACGAAGCCGACCCCCGCGGCTGCCGCGACCCCCTTTGCAATGGTTTTTAATGTAATGAGATTTATGGCCTTCGCAGGCTGACTCACGCCTATGGCGCCGATTATCCTGTCCCTTCCGTCCAGAAGCGGCTCGTAGGCCACGAACTGCTCGGTGCCTGCGACATCTACTATCCCGTAGAAGTGCTTGCCGAGCGCTATCTCGTTCTTGACGCCCGCGGGTATGAGCTGGCGCATGACCCATGTGGCCCTCGGAAGAGAGGCGGTTGCGTGGAGGAAGAGGGATTCCGTGCTCTCGCCCGCGAATATGGCCATCTCAGCCCCGAACCTGTTGTAAACGGTGTTGCCGAGCCACGCATCCCCTGTAAGGAGCGTGCCTGCCACCACGGCGCCTACGGCCTTACCATTGCGCAGGACAGGCGAAACAACCACCTGCGCCACTCCTATGCCGCCCAAATCCTTGGCCCTCGCGGCAAAGGACTCGTCTTCCTTGCTCATGAACTCGGCCCCGATGATTTCAGTGGAGCCTGCCGCCTCTCCGCTCGAAAGCGCCTTCGCGAGGGTGTTGCCTATGTTTATGATGTCCCCTCTTTTGTCGTTCCTCCTCGCGAGCACTTTCTGGCTTTCGTCAACGGCAATGAGGATGTCGAGGTACGGGTTTTTCCGGCCGAAGTTTATAAGCTCGGTCTGGAGCGCGGCGGACTCTTTCTTAAAAAAACGCGCCTCCACATCTGGCCGGGAGGAGAACTGGGCGGTTACGCCTTCGATGATCCTGACCCTCTCCTCGTAAACACCCTTGGCGCCCTTGAGGTTGACCTTCATGGACCCGAGGACCTCTTCGTAGAGGAGCCCCTGAAATAGGTAAAAGAACATGCCGGCCATGATGATTACCGGGAGCCAAAACACCATGGTCAGGGCAAGCCATGTCTTGGTTCCAACACCTATCTTCGGTCTTATGAGTCTCATAGAGTATACTTTTCCAGCGGCCATAAACATTCACCGGTTTTGGGCTTATAATCCATGCCTTTTGTCAAAGACACGGCCTCTCCAGCGTACACGCCCCGCCTCACAATCCGGCCGAGCCTTCTTGCCTTAAAAAACGCTTTTTAAAACAGGCGCCAGTGGACAGTTATCAGTAAAACCCGATAACCGATTTCATCCGCTATTCCGTCTTCTCCTCTTTTTTATGGAAGGCGCCTTTTTTAACGCCCGCGAGTATTTTCTCCATCTCCGCAAGCCTCTGTTTGAGCCTTGGGTCCTTGGGCTTGAGCTTCAGCGCTCTTTTTTCGTAAGATACCGCGCCTTCAAAGTCATTGCCGAGGGCGTGCGTCTCTGCCATTGCATCATATATCTCGGCGCTATCCTTCTTAACCTTTAGCGCCCGGTCAAGTATTTCCCTTGCGTCAGGGAGCCTCCCGGTCTGCATGTACAGGGCCGAGAGCTCGAGCATCTTGTGCCAGTCCGCGTTGCCGGGGACTTCCTTGAGCTTTGCCTCGAGGGATGCGAGCCTCTCGTCCACCTCGACCTTGTCCTTAGCCATCGAGACCATCTCCTCGAGGAACTTGGCCTCCGGGTTCAGCTTCATGGCATTCTGCCACGCGTCAATGGCCTCCTTCATGCGCCCTGTCCTGAAGTATGCGGTGCCCAGGGATTCATGTGTCTTTACAAAAGACTGATTGAGTTTGCGCGACTCCTCGAGCGGGGCTATGGCGTCCTCGACCCTTCCGCTCTGTATATACGCGATACCGAGCCTGTAGTTGTCCTGCCACGAGAGCCCGTGCTTGCCCCTTGCGGCCTCTAACCGCTCCACATCCTTCTGGAGCGCGGCGAAGTCTTTGTAATCAACCACCTCAGGCGGCCTGTCCTTTTTGTGGTAGTAGTATACCACTACAGCCGAAACCGCCACAACACATATGAGCACGACGATGAGCTTTAAAACCTTTTTCAATATCCGCCCCCATGAAGAAAATTTGAAGACCGTGATGCGAAAGGCTGTGATGCGCGTTAATGGTATTTAACGCGCATCACGGTCTTCAATCATGCTACTGGTTATGACACTGCTCGCAGACATTTCTCAAAAAGCCGCCGTTATTGTCGTTGTAAGAAGCGGATATGTTCAGATTGCCGCTGTTGTCGAGTTTGACGAGGTTCGTGTGGTTGTAGGCCGTGTCCGCCACGGTGTCAGGATTCCCGCCGCCGTGGGCATAATGGCATGTGAGGCAGAACGGCTGCTCATCGGCTGTTGTAATGTTCGGCTCCGCGTTGTCAGGGTTTACGGCCCGTATCCTTATGCCGGCCGTCACATTATTCACCCAGTTGCTCTTGTCCGCGTGCAAGTTTGTGTTGGCCCGGTCAATGCTAACATCCCTTACCGGGTGCCTGAGCCACGGAGAGCCTGTGTTATCGTCTCCATTGCCCGGCGCTCCGCCCATGTTGCTGTCGCCCGGAGAGCCGTGAAAATCCGTGTGGCATCCGCCGCACCAGCGGGCTATGCCGCTCGTGCTTGTGGCGGTCTTGTTGAACCGGACATTGCCCCTCTGGAACTTCGTGAGGTTTGCCTGAGGGAGGGCGTTATTAACCGTGTCGAGATTCACATCGCAAGCCGTCCCGACCGTTCCGTCTGAGCAGGCGTCTGATGTCCCGTTGCCGTCGAGGACATAACTGACATTTATGTCTGATGTCATATTGCCGGGTCTTTTTTTCAAATTTCTATAGTTGTTGTTCCCGTGCTGGTCATGGCAGGACTCGCAGCTGAAGTAATATATCTGGAAACTCGGATTTGACCCTGGCGGAGACAGTGCGGACTGGTCTATGGAATGGCGGTTGGCCTCGTTCACGGTGTTGTTGTGCGCGAAGTCGCCGGCAGACGGCGTATAACTCTGTGTATTATTCCAAATGTCCGGCGGCGTGGGAAGGCCGGAGTACGGCCCACTGCCCATACCGAGGCTGTTCGCCTCATGGCATGTCCTGCATAGCTGCACTATCGTCGGAGCGCGGAGAAGCGCCCTGTAAACCGTGGCAGCCCCTCCGTATATCATTGACTGCCCGCCCTGGCTTCCGTGTATGGTATGGCACTGGGAGCAGATGAGGGTCTCTGTTGTCTGTGAATATGTCTTTTCCTTCTGGGCGTGGTACTCGCCGGCCTGCGTTCCCGCGTAGCCAAAAAATACAAGCGCCCCTGCGGCAAAAACAGCCGTGAGTTTAAGGCGGGCCTTGTTCGCAATGGGACTTGTCTTCAGCATGAATGCCCCGCTAATTGATGAAAATCCTAAATCCTAACTACCTTAAGAACCGTGATGCGTTTCCATATCCTCCCCCTTTCTGAAAGGGGGATAAAGGGGGATTTTACCTTATATCTCAAATCCACCCTCCCCTCCTTTTCTAAAGGAGGGTAATTCTTTATTCTCCCCGGTTATTAAAGGGGGATACATGGCCTACCTCTCAATCCTGAAAACGCTTACCCTTTTTGCGCCTTTCTCTAATATATATACCATGTTTGAGCCATCAAAATCAATATCTATCGGGAAAAAGACCTGACCCTTCTCCTTCCCGTATTCGCTGAAGCGGCCGAGCTCGCGGCCGTCTTTGTCGTATATTGCTATGCCGTGCAGGGCGTCCACGACCCAGATATTGCCGTCCTTGTCCGGCTTGGCCGCCACGGGAAGGGCGAGCGTGCCGCCTTGGCCATCAAGCGCCTCAAAGCCCATGAGCCTGACCCCGCTTGAATCGTAAACCTGTATCACCCTGTTGCTGTAAGGCGTTACAAGATATATCCTGCCCTCATCAGCCGAGACATCGGCCACTGAGCCGAACTTACCGGAAATCTCCATGATAAACTTGCCTTGGGCATTGAACACCACGGCGCTCGGCTTGGACTTATCCACTGCATATATGTTTCCCCCCGCGCTTATGTAGATTTGCCCGGGATAAAACTTCTCTTTTCCATTGGTTGATATGCGGCCTGCCTGAGCGCCCCTGTAGTTGAATATCTTTATGTCAGCGCTCCCCTCCTCGCTCAGATAGATGCGGTCTTTATGCGCCGCGATGTCAAACGGGTTCTTTATCCCCTGTTTCTTGCCAAGTCTGTATAGCGGATAGCCCTTTAAGTCGAATATCAGCACCTCATGCGCGCCGTTATCCGCGATGTATATCTCGCCCTTTGACCTGTCAATGAAGATTCCTGTCGGCGATTCAAACCGGTCCTTTCCAAAGCCGTCAATTGAGAAGACATACCTTAAAACTACCCCATTTTCCCCTGCCCACAGGGCCGAAGGCAGGCTCAGGGTTAAGATAAGGACAGCGCATTTTAGTAAACACCGCATTTTTACCAAAAATCCAACACTCCAATACCCCACCCAGCCTCCCCTTATAAAGGGGAGGGGTTTTGTTTTATACGCAATCTCCCCTCCTTTACAAGGAGGGGCAAGGGGAGGTAGTTTTATGCCCCTCGCCGCACGGATAAATCACCCCACCCAGCCTCCCCTTATAAAGGGGAGGGGTTTTGTTTTATACGCAATCTCCCCTCCTTTACAAGGAGGGGCAAGGGGAGGTAGTTTTAGGAAGGTATTCGGCTATCTTCTCAAGCACGGCTTCCACATTTTCATAAACATCGTTGTTTGTAAACCTCAGAAGCCGTATGCCGTATGATTCTATGGCCTCTCCTCTGAGCAAATCCTTTTCCACCCTGCCGCCGCTAAAATGCGAATCGCCGTCAACCTCAACGCCCAGTCTGGCTTCGGGACAGTAAAAATCTATAATATAACTTCCCACGCTATACTGTCGCCTGAACTTAAAACCGGCAAGGCTTTTGCCTTTCAACCTTGACCAAAGCAAGACCTCGGCAAGAGGCATATTACATCTGAGCGCCCGCCTTTTCGACTTTACGCTCGTCTTATTGAAGACCCTCGTCACGCTTATTAAATTACCCCACCCAGCCTCCCCTTGTAAAGGGGAGGAGTTTTCTATACGCATACACTCCCCTCCTTTATAAGGAGGGGTAAGGGGAGGTAGTTTTATGCCCCTCGCCGCACAGATAAATTACCCCACCCAGCCTCCCCTTGTAAAGGGGAGGAGTTTTCTATACGCATA
>CAYIRV010000042.1:8223-9704 GCA_964365865.1 uncultured Thermodesulfobacteriota bacterium
CACTCCCCTCCTTTATAAGGAGGGGCAAGGGGAGGTAGTCTGCTTTTGTCTCACTGCCCCTTGTTGTTGTCAGAAGGCGCGTCCTTTGGCGCCGGGGCATCGCCTTGTATTGGTTCCGCTAATTCATCATGCGGAGCCTCCGGCTTTGCCGCCCCGCTGTCCGTAGCAGCAGGCTGAGGAGGAACGGCTTGTTGAACAGCATCAGGCTCAGGCGGCTTTTGGTCCTTTGGAGGCCCTGCCTCAGCCGGGGCTTGAGGAGTCGCCGCAGGCACAGGCGCGAGCTTCTTCTCCTCTTCCCGGACGAGGAAGTCAACCCTCCGCGCCTGCTGGAGCGCCTCATCTGTCAGGCCGGTTTCCTCTGTGCCCATTGGAACGACTGTCATCCTGTCCCTTGAGATGCCGAGCGTTTCGAGATGGATCATGACCGCCTCGGCCCTTTTCTGGGAAAGCTTTTTATTGTAGGCCGCGCTCCCGCGCTTGTCCGAATATCCGCGGACATTGACCGATGCGGCCGTGTTTCTAATGAGCCACTTGGCGTCCTTTTCGAGCGTATCCTTTGCCTCAGGCTTTAATACCGCGCTGTCGGTTGAGAAG
Organism: uncultured Thermodesulfobacteriota bacterium; assembly: GCA_964365865.1. GTDB lineage: Bacteria > Desulfobacterota > GWC2-55-46 > GWC2-55-46 > GWC2-55-46 > CAYIRV01. Next base: position 8,818 of record CAYIRV010000042.1, read on the forward strand.
AACACGGGCAAGAGCCGAGCCTCTTCCTCGACGATTTTTTGCACCTGAGCTATGGCCTGCTTTGTCTCTTCCTCCTCAGGCTCGGGTATTGGGACTGGTTCAGGCTCAAGTTCCGGCAGGAGTTTCTTTGCCATGACAGGCGCCATTTCCTCGAAAATCTCGAACACCCGCACAAGACCCGCGTCAGACACATAAATCCTGCTGTTCCTGTCAATGGCTATGGCAACAGGCCCCCTGAAGAGCTGAGGCCCGCCGAATTCATACAAAGGCTTGCCCTGCATGTCGAACATTATAACCATGAGCCTGTTGACATCGGAAACGAATATCCGTTCCTTGTTTTTGTCAATCGCGAGGTCAATTGGCATGCTGAACCCGCCCATGAGGGACGACACCATGCCGAATCTGACAATCGTCGTCCCGTCCTTTGCGAGCCTAATCACCTGAAACATTGCCGGGTCAACGAATGTATATGAGCCGTCTTCATGGACAGAGAGGCCCCGGACATTTATGAACCTGTCCTCTGACTTTATCTCGGATATAAACCTGCCCTGCGGGTCGAGCTTGATTACCCGCGCGCCTGAGCCGCCTGTGCCGACGTGTATGTTCCCCTCGGAGTCCACTGTCATTGATTGTATGCCGAACTGGTCCTTGGATGATATGCCTGTTATTGGAATTACTCCCTTGTATCTCCCCCTGTAATCAAAGGACACTATGCCCTTGCCGCCGCCTACAAGTATCTTGTTGTTCGAGTCAACGGCAATGTCCTCGAAGTTCACATCGGGTATTTCCCCGGGCTTGAATAATGGAAAGTGGTATGTGGGATAGCCCTGCTTGTCGGTGATTACCACCCTGCCCGTGTCAATGAAGTAGAGCTCGTTGGAAAATTC
>CAYIRV010000043.1:0-1280 GCA_964365865.1 uncultured Thermodesulfobacteriota bacterium
GATGAGAACGCGAAGAAGATAATCGGGTATGCCAAGGCCGCGCGTTCTCTCGGCTGCGGCCTTGTCATATTCCCTGAGCTTGCCGTAACAGGTTACCCGCCTGAAGATTTGCTCTTAAAGCCCAAGTTCATCGAAGACAATATCTCGGTCCTTAAAAAAATCACAAAGGCGCTCGGCGGTATAACGGCCGTGGTGGGCTTTGTTGACAGGGATGACTACATCTACAACAGCGCGGCGATAATTCAAGACGCGAGGCTCGCGGGGGTTTACCGCAAGATGTATCTGCCGAACTACGGGGTCTTTGACGAAGAGCGGTATTTTCAGGCAGGCTCAAGGCCGCTTAACTTTAGATTGAACGGCGTTACAATCGGCGTGGGCATCTGCGAGGACATCTGGTATCCGGAAGGCCCTGCGCGGGCGCAGGCGCTTGCAGGTGCCGAGGTCATAGTGAACATAAACGCCTCTCCGTATCACGCTGGCAAGCTGAAGCTCAGGGAGGAGATGCTCGCAACAAGGGCAGCGGACAACGGCGTAATCATCGCGTACAATAATATGGTCGGAGGCCAGGACGAGCTTGTCTTTGACGGACAGGGCATGGTCGTAAACGAAAGGGGCGAGGTAATCGCGCGCGGCAGGGCGTTCGAGGAAGACCTTATCGTGCTTGACCTCGACATAGAGCAAACCCGCATGACAAGGCTCCATGACACACGGATGAGGCAGGAGCGGCTTAAGCAAAATGCGCGAGCCGTTGATGTCATAAACCTTACCCCTTCCGGAAACCCCAGAAAGCTCAGGCCAATACCTGAAAGGCGGATTGAGCCTCTCGAAAGGAGCACGGAGGTCTTGAAGGCGCTGACCCTCGGCACAGCCGATTATGCGGGGAAGAACGGGTTCAAGCATGTTGTGGTGGGCCTTAGCGGAGGGATTGACTCGTCCTTAGTCGCGGGAGTGGCCGCCCTCGCCCTCGGAAAAAAGAACATTACCGGCGTTTTCATGCCCTCGCAATATACATCCAAGGAAAGCAGGGATGATGTTTTAGCGCTCGTCAAAAACCTCGGCATTGAACTGATAGAAATTCCGATTACAGGCATATTCGGCGAATACCTGAAGACTGTAAAGCCTTCGTTCAGGGGGAAAAAACCTGACACAACCGAGGAGAACATACAGGCGCGCATACGAGGCAATATCCTGATGGCCATGTCCAACAAATTCGGCTGGCTCGTGCTGACAACAGGCAATAAGAGCGAGATGAGCGTCGGGTATGCGACCCTTTACGGCGA
>CAYIRV010000043.1:1290-9586 GCA_964365865.1 uncultured Thermodesulfobacteriota bacterium
TATGGCAGGCGGTTTTGCGGTAATAAAGGATGTGCCGAAGACCCTGGTTTACGAACTTTCGGCAAAGCTCAATGAGCTTTCTGAAAGTGAGCTTATCCCGAAAAGGGTATTTACAAAGGCCCCGACTGCAGAATTAAGACCAGACCAGACCGATCAGGACACGCTTCCGGCGTATCCGCTCCTCGACGGGATTTTGAAGCCGTATGTCGAGGAGGACAAAAGCCCGGAAGAAATCATTGCGCTCGGCTTCAGCCCGGCGATAGTAAAGAAGATAATAAAAATGGTTGACGCAAGCGAATACAAGAGGAGACAGGCCCCGCCGGGCATAAAAATCACCCCCCGCGCACTGGGAAAAGACAGACGGATGCCGATTACGAACAAGTACGGGCGGGGGTGAAAGGAAGGGGTTGAGTTTTAGGGAACCTCTGTTTTATTCCTTGCTCCGTCATTGCGAGCGCGTGAGCCAAAGCCCTGAGTGAAACGAAGGGGAAGCAATCTCGTCCCTTAGGCAAATCAATGAGTTACGAGATTACGGAGCCTGTTCCGAGTGAAACGAGGAATCTCCGGGTTTGCTTCGGCTTCGCCTCGCAACCGCAAAAGCGCTCCTCGCAAAGACAAAAGAGGAATAAATCAGAGGTTCCCTTAATGAATAATACCGTATTTTTCAAGATGATAGCAATTCCCTTTCCGCACTCACAAGTATTGCGCTTCGTTATTGAATTAGCGAACCTCATCCGGGGGACAACTATTTTCATAGCATCCTTTACCTCCCCACCCTCAACCCTCCACCTTCAAGCACCAGATGGCTCCCGCCTTTGGAAAAACTCCCCGGGTTTGCGTAAACGCCTTTTCGAGCGCCTGCGCTTTGCTCGTGAACGCCTGCCGAGTGGGAATGGCCGAGGACTACGATATCAAAGCCTTCTGAAATCTTTTTTTGCGCGAATGTCTTGAGCCGCTCCTCAACAACGGCTTTGTGCATGCTGTATTGCCTGCTCTTTCCTGACAAGCGCCTTGCTATGTTCCAGCCCTGCTTGGGAGGGATGAGCCGGACTGTGATACGGAAAAAGAAACTCCTCAAAAGCCCGCGCCAGAGCCTGTAGCCCAAACTCATATCAACAGCGTCCCCGTGGGCTAAATACGCCCTCTTGTTGTCGAGCGTTATTTCCGCTTCATCGGGATAGACATCGGCCTTGAGCGTATCCGTGAAGAACAAGCCCATTGAAAAATCGTGGTTGCCTTCGAGGTATATGATTTTTATTCCCCTGACGCTTACCCTCTTGAGGCTGTCGAGGACTTCCTTGTATTCCCTGCCCACGACCTCGTCATATCCGCTCCAGTAGTCGAAAATATCCCCGAGTATGAAGAGCGTGTCAATGCCTGAGAGGCTGTCGAGGAATTTCGCGAGTTTTTTCTGGTTGGGGTCTGACGCGCCCAAAAGGTGCGCGTCAGCGATAAAAACAGCCTTCATCTATTCCTCAGCGCCTTCAGCGCCGCCATCCGCATAACATCGAGAGGCGCCTTTTTCCCTGTCCATAATTCAAACGCGAGCGCGCCCTGATGAACGAGCATGCCGAGTCCCCTGTGGACACTGAGGCCCCTGATTAGCGCCTTTTTTATGAAACCTGTGTCAAGCGGCCTGTAAACTATGTCGGACACTACTGCGTCCGTTGGAAGCGAATATAATGGGAAATCCAATTCCTCATTATTAATCATACCGAGGGATGTTGTATTGACGATTAGGAGCGAATCCTCGGCAATGGGCCTTAGAAACTTCTTATCGAGGGGAACGGCTGTTATCTCGGCATTCAAAAACCTTTTCTTCAAATCCCTCGAAAGGGTTTGAGCGCGCCTCAATGTCCTGTTCGCAATCACGAGCCTTTTTGCGCCTGCCTTTAAGAGGGCAAAGGCAATTGCCCTTGACGCGCCTCCGGCCCCGATGACAACGGCGTTTTTGCCTTGAGGAGAAAAACCTGTCTCTTGCCTAAGGCTTTCTATATATCCCCTTGCGTCAGTGTTATAGCCGATTAGTTTCCCAGCCTTGTTCACAATGGTATTAACCGCGCCTATATCAACGGCCTCGTTGTCAACATGGTCGAGAAATTCAATTACCTTTTCCTTGTGAGGGACGGTTATGTTGACGCCCATGAAACCGAGCGCCTTTATGGAGGAAACCGCTGTCTTTAAGGCAGCCGCGGGCCTCGCAGGCACATGGAACGCGAGATACACAGCGTCAATGCCCATGTGTTCAAAGGCCGCGTTCTGCATGGCGGGCGAAAGGGAATGGGAAACAGGGTCTCCGAATATTCCGATGAGTTTTGTGGAGGATGAGGGCTTCATTTCTTTACCCGAGTTTTAAGAGAGAAAATTTATGCTTATGTTTTCAGGCTGCCTCTAAAGTTGTCCGAAAAGCCCCTTTGCCTTTTCTATGTCCTTTTTTATTTGGCCCGCGAGTCCGGCCCCATCCCTGAACGCCTTCTCGTCGCGGAGTCTCTTTATGAAGGAAAGCTTCACGGCCTTTCCGTATATGTTGCTTTTAAGCCCCAATATGTGCGCCTCGACTGTCCTCGGCCTTTTCCCGAATGTCGGCGCCATGCCTATATTAACGAGGGCATTGTATCTGCTGCGCCCAACGAACGCATATGCCGCGTAAACCCCGTTTTTGGGGACAAGCTCGGTCTTAATCCTTAAATTAGCCGTAGGAAAGCCGAGCGCCTTTCCGATGCCCCTGCCTTTTACGACTATGCCCTTTATTGAAAAATCCCGCTTAAGGAGTTTCGAGGCTTTCTCGACAAACCCGTCTTTTATAAGCGCCCTTATGCGGGAACTGCTTACCACCTCGCGGCCCGACCTCGCGGGCGCAATTGCAAAGACCCTGAAGCCGAACTCGCCTCCGAGCGCCTTCAGGTGCTCTACGGTCCCGCTCCTGCCTTTTCCGAATACGAAATTCGCCCCGACCCATACCTCCCTTGCCTTAAGTCCGGCAGCGAGCACTTCCTCCACAAACTCCTTCGGATGCTTGGAGGCAAAGGAGCGCGTAAAACGCGCGAACACGAGCCAGTCTATGCCCGCGTCTTTGATAAGGGCCTTTTTGTCCTCTGTATCGAGTATAAGCTCAAGGCTTCTTCCGGGGTCAACGACCTTTAGGGGATGCGGCTCAAAGGTATAGACGACAGAAGGGCATTTTAAGGCGCGCGCCCTTGCAACGACCTTCTTGAGTATGAGCCTGTGGCCTGTGTGTATGCCGTCGAAGTTTCCGAGCGTTACTACCGTTTTATTGACGCCCCTTAGAGGAGCGAGGCTTTTTATGACCTTCATGCCGTGTATTTATGCCCTAAAATTTCCCTGACCTGATTATCTGCACCGCAAGCCAGAGGCCCAGAATCGAGGCTATGACAAAGCCCGCTACGCCGAGGAGCGGATAGCCCATAAAAACAGGCCCCCCGCCTGAGGACATGACCAGAGACGAGCCTATGACAAGCGAGGCCATTATTACGCCGAAAGTGAGCCTGTTTGAACTCCTGTCCACCTCGCCCATGAAGTCCTCCAAGCCCCTGTGCATGAATTCAATCCTGAACCTGTCCTCAGCCGCCTTTTTTATGACGCGGTTCAGGTTGGATGGCATCTCGCGCGCAACATCGGCGTAGTCCGAAAGCGTCTTGGCAGCCTCGTTGCCGATGGCCGCCGGGCTTATGCGCTCGGTTATGAGCCTCCGGGCGTAAGGCTCGCTCTCTGAAAGTATGTTGACATCCGGATACAGGACCTTGGCAAGCCCTTCGAGCTCGATGAGGCACTTGTCGAAGAGCATGAGCTCCTTTGGAAGTCTTATGCCGTAGCGGGACGCGAGCCTTATATAGTCTAACATGAGTTCCCCCATCTTCACATGCTTGAGCGGCCTCCCGAAGTAGTTCTGCATTACGTCATAATACTCCTGCTCAAAGGCCGGCCGGTCTATGTTTTCCGGGAGTATGCCCATCTCGGTATATACCTTGGCCAGGGACTCGAAGTCCCCTGTTGCGAACCCTATGAGTATATCGGCAAGGTGCCGCTTCATGCGCTTGTCAATCCTTCCCACAATCCCGAAGTCAACAAGGGCGAACTTGTCCTCGCTTATGACGAATATGTTGCCTGAGTGCAAATCCCCGTGGAAAAGCCCCAGGTCAAAGACCTGCTTGAAGAACACATCCGCTATCATGTGCGCGACCTTCCGGGTGTTTATGCCCTCGGCGCGGAGCCTCTCGACATTGTCAACCTTGATGCCGGTAATGCCCTCCATTGTGAGAACCCTTTTGCCGGTCATCTCCCAGTAGACCTTCGGGATCTTCACGCGCGCGTCGTCCTTCAAGGCATCCCTGAACTTTTCCATGTAGCTCGCCTCGAGCGTGAAGTCCAACTCCCTCTTTATGACGCGCGAGAACTCCTCGACCATGCCATTCGGGTCATAGAGGCTGCTTTCAGGCATATGGCGGTGGATGAGCCGGGCAAGGTATCTGAGTATCGAGATGTCGGTCTCGATAACGCCCTCTATGCCCGGTCTCTGCACCTTGACCGCGACCTCCGCGCCCGTTGAAAGAACGGCCCTGTGCACCTGTGCGATGGACGCGGCCGCAATCGGCCTTTCGTCAATCCTCTCGAACAATTCCCTCACCGGCCTTTTGAACTCTTCTTCTATTACCTTGACCATGCCGGCGTAAGGTATGGGCGCGACCTCGTCCTGCAGCTTAAGAAGCTCTATTATGAACTCCTCCGGGAGCACATCCGGCCTTGTGGAGAGCAGCTGCCCGACCTTTATGAATGTCGGGCCCAGCTCCTCGAGCGCGAGCCTCAGGCGCTGGGCGTCGGTCAGGCCCGGAACCGGCTTTCTGAGCATCAACCTCTGCGTAAGCGTCAGAAGCCCGGTCAAGTGAAGCCTCTCCACAAACGGCTGGAAGCCGTACTTGACGAACACGAACACTATGGTGCGGAGCCTCTTGATGCCCTTATACGCGAGATGAAACTTCCAGCTCATCTCTCCGCCTTTGTCCTCGGCGCTCCCGGCTTGGCGTCCTCTGCCATGAGCGCGTCAATCCGCCTTCTTTCGATGTCAACCACGGTTATCTTCACCCTCAAAGTGTCTCCGATACTGAAAGACCTTTTTGTTTTCTCGCCGGTAAGGGTATGGCTTTTTTCGTCGAACACATAATAGTCGTTGTATAGGTTCGACACATGCACGAGCGCCTCGACGAAATATTCCTTCAACTCCACGAACACGCCGAAGGATGTAATTCCGGACACGACCCCGTCAAACTCCATCCCTTCCTTGTCCTTCATGAACTGCGCCCTCTTAAGGTCAACCACCTCCCGCTCGGCCTCCATGGCCCTTCTCTCCATGGCCGATGTATGCGCGGCTATCTCAGGCAGGGCCTTTTCAAACCGCTCCTTTTCCTGAGCCGAATACCTCTTGTGCATGAGGAGCTTGAGGAGCCTGTGGACGATGAGGTCAGGGTATCTTCTTATCGGGGAGGTGAAGTGCGTATAGTCCGTGAACCCGAGGCCGAAATGTCCGGTGTTCTTCTCCGAGTACACGGCCTGCTTCATTGACCGGAGGAGCCTCGTGTTCACCAGCCTTTCATGCGGAGCGCCCTTGACCTGATTCAGCACCTTCTGGAACTTAAGCGGCCCGCGCCCCTTGCCCAAGCTCAGGCCGAATGCGGATATAAGCTCCAGAAAGCCTGCGATGGAGTCCTCGTCCGGGTCATCGTGCACCCGGTAGATGAACGGGAGCTTCAAGGCATGGAACTCCTCGGCGACCGCCCTGTTGGCCGCGAGCATGAACTCCTCTATTATCCTGTGGGCTATGTTCCTCTCGGCCCTCGCGATGTCCTCTATCTTTCCCTCTATGTCGATTATAATCTCCGGCTCCGGAAGGTCGAAGTCGAGGCTCCCGTCCTTTACCCTGTTTTCATGGAGCGCGGCCGCGAGTTCCGACATGAGCCTCAATCCCGGCAGGACCTTCCCGTATCTTTCAGAAAGCGCTCTGTCATGGCCTTCAAGCAGTTCCTTTACCGTGGTGTATGTAAGCCTCTCCGCGCTTCTTATGACGCTTTCGTAGAACCTCTTTTTGATTACAGCCCCTGATTTGTCGAATGTAAGCTCGGCGGTGAGCGTTAGGCGGTCAACCTCCGGGTTAAGGCTCGCTATGTTGTTTGAGATTTCCTCAGGGAGCATGGGTATGCACCTGTCCGGAAAATATACGCTCGTGGCCCTGCTGAATGCCTCGGCGTCGAGGCCGCTATTCTCCCTTACATAATGGCTTACATCCGCAATCGAGACCCTGAGCGCGAAGCCTGAGCCTGTTTTTTCAATTGACACCGCATCGTCAAAGTCCTTTGCCTTTTCCCCGTCAATAGTAACCGTGAGAAAACCCCTGAGGTCCACCCGGCCCCGTATATCATCCTCGGAAACAAACGCAGGCACTAAGCGCGCCTCCGCAACCGCATCGTGCGGAAAGGCGCGGCTCAAGCGGTGCTTTCTTAAAATCACATCGGTCTCCACCGCAGGGTCGTCCGGGTTTCCGAGGACATCAACTATCCTGCCTGTCATAGGGCCGCGGCCAACGGGCCACTGAACTATCTCAGCCTCGACGATAGCGCCGTGTTCCGCCCTTTTGCCCCCGGCCAGCACCACAATGACGGTCAAGACCCTTTCATCGGACGGAATCACCGCGCCAAAACCCTTCCTGCCCTCGGGCTTTTCATATCTTCCGACTATTGTGCTCCGCGCCCTTTGGACTACCCTGATTACCCGGCCGTGCCTTCTTCCGCGGTCTTTACTGCCCTCTATCCTCGCAACCACGGTATCGCCGTGCATGGCGCCCATAAGGCCGCCCGGGCTTATGAATATGTCCTTTTCCCTGTCAGATGCGCTGTCCTTGGTTCTTTCCGGCCGGACAAAGCCATACCCGTCCGGGTGGCAGGAAAGCTCGCCGGTCAGGAGGTTCATCTTTGATGGAAGCCCGTATCTATTGCCGCGGATTTCTACGATGAGGCCCTGAGACAGCATGTCTTCAAGGAGATGACCGAGGCTCGGCTTTGTAAGCCCAAAGGCGGAAAAGGCCTTTGCGAGGTCCCTGAAGGACGCAGGCCCTTTTGTCCCTTCGGCAAGATGCTTCAGGACCTTCTCTGTTAAGCGGTTGTCTCGCACCTGATAGTTTGAGGCCGCTTCTAAAAATCGCTCTTTTTCCCGATCTCTTCGTTGGGGTGGAAATAAAAATGCTCACATATTGGCATATATGCTCCGCTTTTTATTTCCACCCCGCCTCGACCTCGGAAAAAATATCTGATTTTTAGAGGCGCCCTTGAAGAAGCCGTTTTGGGGGAAACTTTTTCAACAATTTCGGCTTTAGACGCGCCCCTGCCTCGGCACCTTTTCCCAGTCTTTCATAAATCTGTCAATGCCGATGTCCGTAAGCGGGTGTTTTGAAAGCTGTTCGAGCACTTTGAACGGTATGGTGGCTATATGCGCGCCCATGAGCGCGCCGTCGAGGACATGGAGCGGATGCCTCACGCTCGCCACAATGACCTCGGTTGAAAAGCCGTAGTTATCGTAAATATCGAGGATTTGCCGCACAAGCTCCATGCCGTCATGCGATATGTCGTCGAGCCTCCCGACAAACGGGCTTACATAGGTCGCGCCCGCCTTTGCGGCCATGAGCGCCTGCACCGCTGAGAACACGAGCGTTACATTGGTCTTTATGCCCTCGGCTGAGAGCGCCTTTACGGCCTTAAGCCCTTGGAGCGTCATCGGGGCCTTCACCACCACATTTGCGCTTATGGATGAAAGCGCGCGCGCCTCGGATATGATGCCCTCGGCGTCCATGCTCACTGCCTCGAGGCTCACAGGCCCGTCCACTATCGAGCAGATTTCCGTGACTATATCCTTGAACGGCCTTTTTTCCTTTGCTATGAGCGAAGGGTTGGTGGTAACGCCGTCGAGCAGGCCCCACTCCTCTGCTGTCTTTATCTCCTCGACATTCGCCGTATCAATGAAAAATTTCATCATGCCCCCGCCCCACGCTTGACTTAAAATCCTTACTGTGCGAATATTTATATCGGCGCGCCGTGGCGCGGGCGCGGAAAATATTCAACTAAATATAGCCTGAAAAATGCACCTTTGCAAGGCTTAACTTAATTCCAAAAGACATCCCGCAAGGCAGGTTAGGATGAAAACCCTTAAGGCCGTCTCTTAACTGCGGGAAGCACCGGAATGCCGAAGTGGCGGAATTGGCAGACGCGCAAGATTCAGGTTCTTGTGGGTGAAA
>CAYIRV010000044.1:0-9495 GCA_964365865.1 uncultured Thermodesulfobacteriota bacterium
TAAGGGGGGAATGCCCCCTTAATCCCCCCTTAATTAAGGGGGGAGTTCCCCCTTAGTCCCCCTATAATCGCCCCCTTCCTCTTATCCCTCCCCCCTTGTGGGGGAGGGAAGGGTGGGGGGAACAGGGGAATCGGGTGTCCAAGAAAAACCCGGCCACCCCCTTACACAAGTGGGTGGCCGGGCGTTATTTATGAGTTTCAGCCTGCATCAATCAGAAAGCCCATACGCAAGACCGTTGGCCTACCAAGCGCCTGTGAGCATGTATTCGTGCATGGCCTTTGCGGCGTTTTTCCCGTCTCCCATGGCGAGTATGACCGTGGCGCCTCCCCTCACTATGTCGCCGCCGGAGAACACGCCCTTCTTGCTGGTCTTGCCGGTATCCGCGTTGACCGTAATGTTGCCCCATTTGTTCACCTTAATATCCGGCGTTGTCTGGGGTATAAGAGGGTTTGCGCCGTTCCCTATGGCGATAACAGCTATGTCAGCGTCAATGCAAAACTCGGAGCCTTTCATCTCAACCGGCCTTCTCCTGCCCGACTCGTCAGGCTCTCCAAGCTCCATGTTCACGCACTCGACGGCCTTGAGCCTGCCGTCATGGTCGCCGATGAACCTCTTGGGGTTTGTGAGGATGCGGAACTTAAGCCCCTCTTCCTCGCCGTGGTGCACCTCCTCGATACGCGCGGGCATCTCCTCCCTCGAACGCCTGTAAACTATGGTAACCTCTTCATGACAGAGCCGGAGCGCGGTCCGGGCCGAGTCCAAGGCCGTGTTGCCGCCGCCGATGACAACGACCTTGCCGCCGCTGAACACCGGGGTGTCATACTCAGGGAACTGATATGCCTTCATTAGGTTCAGCCTCGTAAGGTATTCGTTAGCCGAATAAACCCCCACGAGGTTCTCGCCCGGTATGTTCATGAAGTTGGGAAGCCCCGCGCCCGTGCCCACGAACACGGCGCCGTATCCGTTTGCGAGCAGCTCATCCAGCGTTTCAAGCTTTCCCACGACCGCGTTAAGGACAATCTCCACCCCCATGCGCTTCAGGTATTCGACCTCTGACTGCACTATCTTTTTCGGGAGCCTGAACTCCGGAATGCCATACATCAAGACCCCGCCGGCGGTGTGCAGGGCCTCGAAGACCGTTACCTTGTGTCCCATCTTCACGAGGTCTGCGGCCACGGTAAGCCCTGCGGGCCCGGCCCCTACGACAGCCGCCTTCTTGCCTGTCCATTTGGGCAGGACCGGGAGCATTACCTCCCCGTGCTCCCTCTCGAAGTCCGCGGCAAACCTCTCAAGCCCGCCTATGGACACGGGCGCGCCTTTTTTGCCTATGATGCAGACCTTTTCGCACTGGTCTTCCTGCGGGCACACCCTGCCGCACACGGCAGGCAGCCCGTTGGTCTCCTTGAGCTTACGCGCGGCCTCCACGAACTTGCCTTCTGCGATGAGCCTTACGAACCACGGTATGTCAATGTTTACCGGGCAGCCGCCCACGCAGAGCGGCTTTTTGCACTGGATGCACCGCATGGCCTCGTTCTTGGCCTCCTCAGCCGTATAGCCGTTGGTAACCTCGTAGAAGTTATTCACCCTCTCGTGCGGCCCCTGCTCGGACATGCGGGTCTTTGTCTTAGACTTGTTTATGTTCTTAGGCTCTTTCCCTTCCATCAGCCCTTGCTCCTTTCATAGCATCTCGGGCCTTCGTGATAGGTCAGCTCCTCCATGGCCGTCTTCTCTTCCTTGAGATAACTCCTGTTCCTGAGCATAAGCTCGGTAAAGTCCACATCAGCCCCGTTGAACTCAGGCCCGTCAACGCATACGAACTTTATCTTGCCTCCTATCGTAACCCTGCATGCGCCGCACATGCCCGTGCCGTCAACCATTATAGGGTTAAGACTTACGAAGGTATTTATGTTATATGGCTTAGTCACCTCGGTAACGGCCCTCATCATGGGCACAGGGCCTATGCCCACGACGCATCCAATGTTCACGCCCTCGTCTATGAGCCTTTTAAGCACCTGAGTAACGAAGCCGTGGTGGCCCGAACTCCCGTCGTCTGTCGTAATGTGCAATTCGTCGCTTATGGCGCGCATCTCGTCCTCGAGTATGAGAAGACCCTTGTTCCGCGCGCCAATTATTGATATGAGCCTGTTGCCCGCGTCCTTCATGGCCTTTGCTATGGGAAGGACCGGCGCCACGCCTATGCCGCCACCCACGCAGACCACAGTTCCGAAGTTCTCTATATGGGTCGGTCTGCCGAGCGGCCCCACCACATCGAGGAGCATGTCCCCCTTGTCCATTGCCCCGAGCATGGCCGTGGTCTTGCCGACCTCCTGCACGATTATGGTGATTGTCCCCTCTTTTTCGTCAGAGTCAACGATTGTAAGGGGTATCCGCTCGCCCTGCTCGTTGACCCTCAGTATCACGAACTGGCCGGCCCTGCGCTTTTTCGCTATCAGCCGGGCCTTTACCTTGAAAAGATAAACCGTATGCGAAAGCTCTTTTTTCTCGGTTATCTCAAACACCGTCCCTCTCCCTTATTTTCATGTCCTTAAGACCGCCCAGAACTCCCTGTTGCCTTTTGCTCCCCTTATGGGGGACTCGACGCTGCCTAAGACAGAATACCCGATTGAGGACGCGAATTGCAAGATGCCTTCAACGGCCTTGTTCTGCTTTGCCTCATCCCGGACAACGCCGCCCTTTCCCACCGTGTGCTTTTCCACCTCGAACTGAGGCTTTACGAGCGCGAGAACATAAGCCCCTGCGACTGCGAGGCCTTTTACGACCGGGAGCACGAGCTTAAGGGAGATGAACGACACATCAATGGCCGCTATATCGGCCTTTTCTCCCATGTCTTCGGGCCTCATGTGCCGAATGTTTCTTCCTTCAAGCACCGTAACGCGGGCGTCGTTTCTCAATTTGACATCAAGGAGGCCCTTGCCGACATCTATGGCAAAGACCTTTTTTGCCCCTTTTTTAAGGAGGCAGTCGGTGAACCCGCCTGTGGACGCTCCTACATCAATCGCGGTCAAGCCGTTTACATCTATCTTAAAATAATCGAGGCATCCTTGGAGCTTTATGCCTCCCCTGCCGACATAAGGAGACCTCTCCTTTACCGAAATCTGCGCATCCTCTTTTACGAATGTGCCGGCCTTCGTAATCAAAGAGCCGTCAACGAGCACGAGGCCGGCCATTATAAGGGCCTGAGCCTTCTCTATGTTCTCGGCGAGCCGTTTTTCTGTAACGATTGTGTCGAGCCTTTTCTTGCCAAGCCTTTCAGCCAATCGCGCGCCTGCCTGAGCTTAAAAGAGACCGCGCGGCCTTCTCGACCCCGGCCGCGTCAAGCCCGAGCATGGCCCTCAATTCCTCCTGCGTGCCGTGCTCTATGAACTCATCGCCAACGCCCACTCTCTTTACCGCGCATCTGTAGCCCCTTGCCTCGAGAAGCTCAAGCACGGCGCTGCCGAAGCCTCCTGCGAGCGCATGCTCCTCAACGGTTAGAAGCGCGCCGGTGGAGAAGGCGGCCTTGAGTATAGCCTCCTCGTCGAGCGGTTTAATGAAACGGCAGTTGATGACCCCTGCCTTTATGCCGTCTTTTTCGAGGGCCACAGCCGCGTCGAGCGCCGGCTCGACCATGGAGCCGATGGCGAGGAGCGTAAGGTCGCTTCCTTCCCTCAGCACCTCGGCCTTGCCGGCCGGGATTTCCATTAAAGCCGATGCCTGCCTTGCCCCTGTGCATGAACCCCTCGGATACCTTATGGCAACAGGCCTTTTGTATCCGACAGCCGAATATAAAAGGCGCCGGAGTTCATCCTCGTCCTTTGGCGCGGCTAATATCAGGTTCGGTATATGCCTTAAATATGCTATGTCAAAAAGCCCGTGGTGGGTGGCGCCGTCTTGACCCACTATGCCCGCCCTGTCCATGGCGATGACCACAGGCAGGTTTTGCAGGCACACATCGTGGAACACCTGGTCATACGCCCTCTGGAGGAATGTCGAATATATGGCCGTAACAGGGATGAACCCGGCCCTTGCAAGGCCGGCGGCGAAAGTCAACGCATGCTGCTCCGCGATTCCCACATCGAAAAACCTGTCCGGGAACCTGAGCGCGAATTCGTCGAGCCCCGTGCCTTCGGGCATTGCCGCTGTTATGGCAACCACCCTGTCATCTTTTTCGGCGATTTCTATGAGCGCGGAGCTGAAGACATCCGTATACGACCTCTTAGGCTCCTTCTTGGGCAAACCGGTCTCTGCGACAAACGGCCCGACCCCGTGGAAAGACGCAGGGGCAAGCTCGGCAGGGAGATAGCCCTTGCCTTTTTTCGTCAGCACATGCACGAGCACAGGGCCTGAGAGTTCCTTTATATTCCTGAATGCCGCGATAAGCGACGGAAAGTCATGGCCGTCAATCGGGCCTATGTAGTGGAACCCGAGGCCTTCAAAGAGCATGCCAGGGGTAAGAAGCGTTATTATGGAGTCCTCGGCCTTTTTGGCGAGCGTCATCAGGTGCGGGCCGAACACGGGGATTGACTTTATGATGGATTCTATCTCGGCCTTGAGCTTGATGGCGTATCTGCCGGTAACCTGACGGCTCAGAAACAACGACAGGGCGCCGACATTCTTGGATATGCTCATCTCGTTGTCGTTCAAGACGACAATGAGGTCTTTTTTCAAGTGCCCCGCCTGATTAAGACCCTCGAACGCGAGCCCTGCGGTCATGGACCCGTCGCCGATGACCGCGACTACCTTGTTCCCGCTGCCATCGAGGTCTCTGCCCGCGGCCATGCCCAGGGCCGCCGATATGGAGGTCGAGGAATGTCCTGTGCCGAACGGGTCATACACGCTCTCGGAAGACCTCGGAAAACCGCTTATGCCGCCGAACTGCCTGAGCGTATGGAATACTGGCCTCCGGCCCGTCAAAATCTTATGCGCGTAGGCCTGATGCCCCACATCCCAGATGAGCTTGTCATCCGGCGCGCTATACACATAATGGAGCGCTATGGCAAGCTCGACCGCCCCGAGGCTCGAAGCTAAATGTCCGCCGGTCTCAGAGACCGCGCCGATGATAAACTCCCTAAGCTCCGCCGCAAGCCTCTCAAGGTTTTCCGGCCCGAGCTTTTTGAGGTCTTCCGGCGAATTTATGTTTTCAAGAAACTTCGGCACAGGGACACCATTACTTCCTTCTCGACACGATATAGATTGCTATATCCCTCAGCGGCCCTGCCTTTTGGTCAAACCCTGAGAGCGCGTCAACAGCCCTTTGGGCAAGCTCGCTTGCCCTTTTCTTTGCCTCTGAAATGCCCACGAGCCCCGGGTAAGTGGCCTTGCCCTTTAACTTATCCCCTCCCGCATTCTTGCCCGTCTCAGAGGACAATCCCTCCACATCGAGTATATCGTCGGCTATCTGGAACGCGAGGCCCGCGGCCTCGCCGTAGGCCGTAAGCGCCTTAAGCTCTCCCTCATTCGCGCCTGAAAGTATGGCCCCGCACCTGACCGAGGCGAGTATAAGCCTTCCGGTCTTGTGTATGTGTATGTATTCGAGCGTGGGAAACGGTATTTCCTTGCCCTCTGACTCGAGGTCAACGGCTTGTCCGCCCACCATGCCGAGCGAGCCTGCCGCGCGCCCGAGCTCCTGTACGGCCTTGACCACGAGAGAGGCCGGGGCATTTGACCGCCCAAGCATCTCGAAGGCCGCGGTAAGGAGCGCGTCTCCGGCGAGTATGGCCGTGGCCTCGCCGAATGCCTTGTGGCATGAGGGTCTGCCGCGCCTCATGTCGTCATTATCAAGGGCAGGCAGGTCGTCGTGTATGAGCGAATAGGAATGGACGCACTCTATGGCGCACGCGGCGTTGAGCGCCCTCTCTATGCCCTTGCCGATTGCCTCGGAGGACGCGAGCGCGAGCGCGGGCCTTATCCGTTTTCCACCGGCAAAGAGGCTGTAGTGCATTGCCCTGTGAAGGCTCTCAGGGTATTCATGCTCACCGGGGACAAGCCTCTTAAGCTCTTTGTTTACGAGAGCCGATTTCTCGGCGAAGTATTTTTCTAAGTCCAAAAGCACTTCCTCATGGTATGGCGCAGGAGACAAAAGGCCCTATCAGACTGCTGAAAAAGTCCCATCTGCGGCGTTGTCTTCGTCATTCGTCACTGCGGCGTAATCAAAACTACGCCTCGTTCCTCACTCCTCGACGCCTTGCATCTGGAACTTTTTGAGCAGTCTGAACAAATTTCGGGTTTTTCAGCAACCTGCTAAATAAAGACGCGCTCAAACTAAATCCCCTGCTTCCCCCCTCTGCAAAAGGGGATGTAAAAATTACATATATCTTAACAGAATGCAAGGGAGAATACAAGATTACCACAAGTCAAAACATGCCTGAAACTTGCGGAGACAAGGCATGAATGAAATCTAAATTTCTAACTTTCCTTAAGTCTGACAAAAAAACAGCCGAAGTCTAAGTCATAGGAATAAAATGACTGCAAATGCGAATTTGCAACGGAGGGTTCAAGATTGCCTGACGGACTTAAAGACATGAGCGCCCTTTATTCCGGGCTCGAATTCCTTGTCAAAAGCACCTTCCCAAAGGAATGCCGGACCTGCGGCAGGGTGTATGCCACGGCAGAAGAATTCCTTACGGAAACCCGCTCCATTCAAGGTTCAAGCGGGCTTAAGGCGTCTTTTGACCAAGGCGACTCGACGCTCGTAGAGCTTTTCAGAAACTGTGCCTGCGGCTCGACATTGATGGAGGTATGCAGGGACAGGAGGGATACGAGCGAGGCTGGACTTGGAAGAAGACAGAAATTCGGGGACATCATTGAGATTCTAATTAACGAAGGCATCGAAAGGCACGCTGCAAGGATGGAACTTCTCAAGCTCATGCATGGCGAAGAGAGCGGCATAGTAAAAGCCATTCTCCAGAAAAACAGGCGGCCTTAAAAGCGTCATCTCCCTACGCTCTGTATAAAAAAGCTAAATAAAACCGAATATTATCCGATATATAAGGTGTACAGTTGTGCCGAGGAACCAATTATCCAACAGGCCGATGCAATGACACGGTTCAATGACATAAGCATTACAAGAAAGTTCTTGATTTTCTTAGGAATTTCAATCGTTTTCATTTGCGCCTTAATCATTATAGGCGTCATGAACATGCTTGCCATGAGCAGGGCATCTAATGGCCTTTATTTAGCATCGAGCAGCAAATCAGGAATCTTCTTAAAGCTCAACAGCGGATTGATGGACGCGAGAAGGGCTGTCCTCGATATGCTGTCCGACCCTTCCAAAGAAAGGCTCAAGCCACACCTTGCGGCTATAGATGCCGGCTCAAAGATAGTTGACGAATCTCTAAAAATGCTCTTCTCTAACAAAAAGGGGCTCGAAGAAGACGAGGTATCGGCAATTGAGGCAATAAATCCCCTGTGGAACAGCTTCAAGTCAACGAGGGACAAGGAAATCATCCCGGCAATAAATACAGGGAATTACAAAAAGGCTGCGGCAATTGTCAAAACAGTCCAGAAAGAACGGTTCAACCAGCTCAAGGCCATCTCCAACATGCTCATAGAGCATGAAAGGATCGAGTCTGCGGATGCGCACGGCCTCATAGAAAAAAAGCTCAAAAGCTCCATAATCTGGTATATCGTGATTTCAATGCTCGGCATCGCCTCCGCTGTCCTGTCCTTGTCTTACCTTTCAGTCAACACGCTTAAGCGGCTCCAAAGCATTACAGACGGGCTTAAAAAAGTCGAAGGCGGGGAACTCGGGTTCAGGATAGATGTTAGAGGAAGGGACGAAATCGGAAGCATGGCCTCTAACTTCAACAGGATGACAGCACAGATATACGAGGACAGGATAAATCAGGAGCAGGCCGCCGCGAACCTCAAATGGCTGGCTGTTGAGAACGCGAAAAAGGCCGAGGATTACTCAAACCTCAACAACACGCTCCTGAACACACAGAAGGAACTCGTAGAAAAGAACAGGCGGCTTGAACAATCGCTTGCTGAAATAAAAAAGATAAGCGAAGAGGTTATGGACGCGCGGTCGAAGATGACCCAGTCCGAGAAGATGGCCTCCCTCGGCGTGCTTTCCGCCGGAGTGGCCCACGAAATCAACAACCCCATAGGGTTCGTGAACAGCAACTTCAACTCGCTTGCGAGCTATACGGAGATATTCGCCGAGCTTTACAGGTTCGACAGCGAGCTCTACGATGCGCTGAAACAAGGCGATATTATAAGGGCTGAGGAGACCCTCAAGAAGATAGAATTCTACAAAAAGGAGGTTGACGCGGACTTCGCCATAGGCGACATAAAGGAGCTGCTCAAGGAATCAAAGGACGGCATAGACAGGGTCGTAAATATAGTAACCTCGCTTAAGGAATTTTCGCACGCCGGAGCGGGCGACAGGACCGAGTGCGACATAAACAAGTGCATAGAGAACACCATTACGCTCTGCTGGAACCAGATAAAATACAAGGCCGAGCTTGTGCGGGAGTTCGGTGAACTGCCGCCGGTTTGGTGCAACCCGCACAAGATGGGACAGGTCTTCATGAACATCATAGTAAACGCGGTTCACGCCATAGCCGACCACGGGACTATACGCATCAAGACCTATGCCCACGGCGAAAACGCGGTCATAAAAATCAGCGACAACGGCGTAGGCATTCCGGAGGATGTGATGAAGAGGCTCTTCGAGCCTTTCTTCACGACAAAACAGGTCGGCATCGGCACAGGCCTCGGGCTTTCAATCGTATACGGCATCATTAAGGAACACAACGGCTCCATAGATATCCAAAGCAAGCCGTTTGAGGAAACCACATTCACTATCAGCATACCTCTCTCTGAAAAACAGGCCAACGCGGCCAAGGAAGAAATAGTCAATTATGTGATATGAGGCAAGGACATGCCGGAAAACACCGTTCTTTTCGTTGACGATGAAAAAAACATACTCAATTCCCTCTCAAGGCTCTTCAGGAAAGAGGGGTATAATATCCTTACGGCCGAGAGCGGGAAAGACGGGCTTATTCTTGCCGCCAAGAACGAGCTTTCCCTTATAGTTTCAGACCACAGGATGCCTGAGATGGAAGGCGTGGAGTTTTTGTCAAAGGTAAGGCCGCTCGCGCCTGACGCCCCGAGGTTCATGCTCACGGGATTCGCGGATATTAACGCTGTCATGGCCGCCATAAACAAAGGCGAGGTGTCAAGGTTCATAACAAAGCCGTGGAACGACGAGGAACTGAGGCTCCTCGTAAGGGACGGGGTTGAGAGATACGGCCTCGTAAAGGAGAACAAACGGCTTAACGAGCTTACGGCCCGACAGAACGCCGAGCTTACCGCGCTCAACAAGGGGTTGGAGACAAAGGTTGAGGAAAAGACGAAGAAGCTCAGGGAGAATTTCTCCGGGTTCGTGAGAATCTTCGCGGATGTGATGGAGCTTTATGACGGGCATGTGGGCGGACATTCAAAACGGGTAGCCATGATGGCCAAGGCATTCGCTGAGAGGCTCGGTCTTGG
>CAYIRV010000045.1:0-6058 GCA_964365865.1 uncultured Thermodesulfobacteriota bacterium
TAGCGGCAGAGTAGGGTGGGCAGTGCCCACCATTTACAGGAGCGAGTAGCTGATATTTTGGTGGGCGGTGCCCACCCTACAAAACTGACCTTATCTACCACTGCCTGAGCGACCCTGTCAGCTCCTTTACACTCATCTTGTGCCTCTTAAGATACGCCTCAATGCCGTCAATGACCTTCACAGCCGCGTCCGGGTCAACAAAGTTAGCGGTCCCGACCTGCACCGCAGTCGCGCCTGCTATGATAAATTCGAGCGCGTCCTCTGCTGTCATTATGCCGCCCATGCCTATAATCGGCGCCTTGACCGAGTTATAGACCTCCCATACCATCCTTACTGCTATGGGCCTTATGGCAGGGCCGGACAAGCCGCCGGTAATTGTAGCAAGACGCGGCCTTCTCTTTTCAACATCAACTGCCATGCCTGTTATGGTGTTGATGAGGGATATGGCGTCGCTGCCGGCCTCAACAACAGCCCTTGCCATAACCTTAATGTCCGTAACATTGGGGGAAAGCTTTGTGATGAGCGGCAGGTTCGTTGCGGCCCTTATTGCCGACACCACCTTCCCTGCCTCGCTTGGGTCTGTGCCGAACACAATGCCGCCTTTTTTCACATTCGGGCATGAGATATTTATCTCAAGGGCAGTAACCCCTCCGGCGTCTTCGAGCCTGCTTGCGACCTCGCTGTATTCTTCAATTGTTTCGCCGAAGATATTGGCGATAACAGGGGTCTTGATTTTCCTTAAAAACGGGAGTTTTTCTTTTATAAAATTGTCAACCCCGACATTCTGAAGCCCTATTGCATTGAGCATCCCGCACGGGGTCTCGACTATCCGAGGAGGAGGGTTCCCCTGTCTCGGCCTTAATGACAGGCCTTTTACCACAATGGCCCCGAGCCTCTTTAAATCAGTGTATTTTGAAAACTCGCTGCCATAGCCGAATGTGCCTGAGGCTGTCCAGACAGGGTTTTTGAACCTTATGCCCGCGACCTCGACCGAGAGCATGGCTGCCCCCTTTGCTAAAAGGGGGTTATGAGGTATCCCCCCTTTGCTAAAGGGGGGACTAAGGGGGGTTAGGGGCTGAGTTTTTACTTTTTTATCTTTCATCGAACCTGTCCCAGTCTATATCAAGACTGTTAAACACAGGGCCGTCAGAGCAGACCATCTTATATGTCTTGTTTTCCTCAACCCCCCTTAATCCCCCCTTTAGCAAAGGGGGGATTAAATGTCCGCCTGCTGATTTTACCGCGCATCCGAGACATGCGCCCATGCCGCAGGCCATGGCCCTTTCGAGGGACACATGGCACTCGACCTCGGCCTCTAAGGCAATCTTAGCAACAGCCTTGAGCATACCCGCCGGCCCGCAGGCATATATGACAGAGTCCGTTGAAACCTCTTCCATTAGAAGCCCGGTAACAAGGCCTTTTTTACCAGCGCTCCCGTCCTCTGTCGAGAGCTTGACCTTGCATTTAATGCCCTTAAGCCCTTTTGCAAGGGCTGATTGCGCCTTGTCCCTCGCTCCAAAGAGGAAAACCCCCCCTATCCCCCCCTTGTCAAGGGGGGGATAGGGGGGGTTGAGCGTCTTTGCAAGAAGGTTTAGCGGCGCTATCCCCATGCCGCCTGCCACTATGATTATTTTGCTCTTTCCTGAAATAGAAGGGAACCCGTTGCCCAAAGGGCCTAACACATCCACGGATTCGCCGGGTTTTCTCGTGGACAATATCTCAGTGCCCCTGCCAACGACCCTGTAGAGGACCTCTATACCCCGGCCTTTAAGAGCTGACCCGGGCTTTGCTCCAATGACATTGTATATGCCGAACGGCCTCCTGAGGAGCGGGTCATGGCCCCGTGATGCCTTGAGCATCACAAACTGCCCTGGCCTGACGGCTTGGGCCTTCCATGAAATCCCCATGCGGAACGAGCCGTCAGAGACCTCTTTATTATAAAGTATGATTGAGTTGCAAAAACCCTTTGTCATATGTTCTGCGCCCGGCTACAAGGTCAAGACCATCACTATGGCGTCCTCGTCCCCGTAATAGTCCTTCCGTTCGTAGGCCTCCTTGAACCCGAACTTCTCATAGAGCCTTCGGCCCGCGGCGTTTGACCTCCTGACCTCAAGATAGACATAAGAGACAGCGGGCCTGCTCATGAGCATATCGAGGACATCGGACAAGAGACGGGAGGCCAGCCCCTTTTTCCTAAAATCCTCCCTTACGGCGATGTTGAGGATATGGGACTCCTCGTGTACGACCCAGAAGACGATATACGCGGCCAGGACATCACTGCCGCCTGACACGGACTTGAGCGTATATGATTGAGAGACCGGGTTATCAAGCTCAGTTTCAAACAGGGCCCTTGACCAAGGCTTTGGAAAGGAGCGCTCCTCTATGGCGAGGACATCGTCGAGGTCCGCCTCGTTCATCTCCTGAATACTGAAGCTCTCGCGGCTTTGGTCTTCGGCATGCAAGGCTAATAATGCCTCTTCAGGCAAATGCGCGCGTCTTTGGCCCGTCAGACGCATAACGCACATCCATCACGGTTTTTGAGGAGGGCTATTTTTCGTTGGTGGCAAAGACTATCTGCCAAAAGTCGAACTTTTTGAGCGTGTATTTTTTGGAGACATTGAGCCCGGTTTTCGTTATGAACTCATTGAGGCACAAATCCGACCTCCACCCGATTTTTTTGCACACCGGGTTTATGACCTTCTCCAATGCCTCTATGAGCTTATTCTTGCTCTTGAAGTGGTTCACTATGACCACAAGGCCGCCCTTCTTGCAGACCCGCTTCACCTCGGCCATTACCTGATACGGGTCAGGCACCACGCTCACCACATGCGAGAGGAAGACCTTATCAAAGGAATCGTCCTCAAAGGCGCACCTCATGGCGTCCATGCTTATAACCTTGATGTTGTCGAGCCGTTCCTTGTCTATCTTCTCCTTTGCCTTACCGAGCATCTCGGTAGAGAGGTCAATGCCGATGACCCTGCAGTGCTTGGGAAAGACCGGGAGCGAAAGCCCTGTGCCCACCCCGACATCGAGGATTCTGTCCCCGGGCTTAATGTCCATGTAGCCTATGGCGTGTTTGATGCGAGGGTAGAAGAACCTCTTGAAAAGCGCGTCATAGACCTTGGAGTAGCCCGCGTAGATTTTTTTAAGGCTTTCCAACTCCCTGTCGTGGGACTTGTGCTTTGAATGTGTCTTACTCATAGTTTAATGCTCCCTTCCATCTTCTCCCCCCTTTATTAAGGGGGATTAAGGGGGGGGGTTAATCCGCCAAGCACAAGGCCGGTCAAAACCTCCTTGCGTATATTACAATGTCGTCCCCTATCCTGTAGAAGTCCTTTATGCGCGCCTCTTCCTTAAAGCCGCTCCTTATGTAGAAATCCCTCACTGTCCTGTTGGCATCAAGCCCGGAGGTCTCGGCAATGAGCATCCGGGCGCCGCGGGCCTTGATAGCCGCCTCCACGGCCTCAAGAAGCTCTTTCCCCACGCCGCGCCTGCGCTCATCAGGGTCAACCACTATCCAGTACAGGTCGTAAACGCCGTCAGCGAGCGGCCTCTTGCCAAAACACACATAGCCCTTGGGCCGGTCTTTTTCGTCGGTTGCGGCCATGAAAGAATAATCCCTCTGGCCCGCATCGTCAAGATATACATCAAGGAGCTCTTTTGCGCAGTCCTTTTCCTCTCCCAACAGGTTCGCGCACCTTCCGATGATGGAACAAAGCGCGGCCCTGTCCCCGGACAACACATCCCTTATGCGCGCTGCGCCAACCATGCCTTACGCAGGGCTGCAGGCCTTTGCCTTAGCCCGCGCCGGTGAAGCGGCGTGCCTCTCGGAAGCGATATTCACTATCACTGAAATGAACCTCTGATAATCCATGCCCGCGGCTAAAGCGGCCCTCGCGAGCCCTGCGTCCCCGGATATGTCCGGATTGGGATTGACCTCCAATACCTTGAGGTTGCCGTCCTCGCCGAGCCTCATGTCAACCCGGGCGTAGTCCCTGCACCCCATTATATCATAGGCCCTAAGCGCGGTATCCTTAAGCTCGGCCTCAAGCTCAGGCAACACCTCGGCCGGGCACACAGGCACGGTCTTTTCATAGAGCGGACTTGCGGAAACCCACTTAGCCTCATACGAGCATATCTTGGGCACGCCGGGCGGAAAATCAACGAATGTAAGCTCCGCGGGCGGCAGGGCGCGCGCGTCCCTGTTGTTCCCTATTACAGCCACATTGAACTCCCTGCCGTCAACATACTCCTCGGCTATGGCAGGCTGTTTGAATTTGTCTATTATGAACTCCACGCGCTTCCTGAACTCCTTCATCGTATGCACGACCGCTCCAGAGTCAATCCCGATGGAGGCGTCCTCTCTCAAGGGCTTGACTATCAAGGGAAAGTTCATGTTGCGCCGGAGCTTCTTTGGAGACGCGCTCAAGATGCAGTACTGGGGCGTCATTATATCGCGGCTGGAGAGTATGTCTTTTGTGAGCCCCTTGTCCAGAGCGAGCCCGAGGGTAAGGGGGCCGCTTCCGGTATAGTTGAACCCGTATAACTCCAAGAGCGCGGCCACATGCATCTCAAGCCGGCTTTTGCCAAAGGCCGCCTCGCACAGATTGAATATGAGAGCGTCCTTTGACTTCGAAATCTCGCGGATGAAGTCGTCGAGGCTCGTATCCCCGCGCATCTTGAGCGGCGTAACAACGGTCTTGAAGCCGCTCTTTGCAAGCGCGGACTCTATCTCGACCGCGGTCGCCCCTACATTGTCGAGGAGTATCTCCCTGCCGTCGTAGATATCGTTTTCGTACGACGAATGGTCGTCGTTGTATATTATCCTGATGGTCTTTGCAATCATATCCCGTATCTCTTGCAAGCGGTATCGAGGACTGCGTTTATAAGCTCGTCATAGGCCATCCCGGATGCCCTCGCGGCCTTGGGAAAACAGGAATTGCACTTCGGGTCCATGAGGATGCCCGGCAGGGGATTAAGCTCGAGCACATGGGGGGTGCCAGTGGAGTCAAGCCTCACATCTATCCTGCACCAGTCCTTGACATCAAGCGCGCGGAAGGCGTCCTTGGCGACCATCTCTATGGAGGTCCTGAGCCTGTCTGTAAGCTCCGCCGGGCATACGAATATGTCGAGCGGCGCATCCGGGGTATCTAACACCCACTTTGCCTCGTAAGAGTATATATGGTTTACGCCTTCGGGAAGCGTTGAATAATTGAGCTCCACTATGGGCAATGTCCTGAGACCGCCGCCGTTTCCTACAAGGGCGACGGTAAACTCCCTGCCGTCGAGATATTCCTCGACGAGGGCCGGCTGCCTGTAGCCTTCTATGACCGAGGATATCTTGTTTCTAAGGCTCTTGGAGTCTGAAACCAGCGAGTCGTTGTATATGCCCTTGCTCGAGCCTTCGAGAAGCGGCTTTACTATCATGGGGAAACGGAGGTAGCGCTCTATGTCCAGGGATGCGTCTCTCGCGACTATGAACCTTGGGGTCGGTATGTCGTAATAGGAGAGTATTTCCTTTGTCCGGGCCTTGTTGAGGCATAGCGCGAGCGTCAGCGGGGATGAGCCTGTGTACGGTATCCGGAGCATCTCCATGATGGCCGGCATCTGGGACTCCCTGCTCTCGCCCCATACGCCCTC
Organism: uncultured Thermodesulfobacteriota bacterium; assembly: GCA_964365865.1. Taxonomy (GTDB): domain Bacteria; phylum Desulfobacterota; class GWC2-55-46; order GWC2-55-46; family GWC2-55-46; genus CAYIRV01. The sequence goes on from CAYIRV010000045.1 coordinate 5,641, forward strand.
GGCCATGTTGAATACGATCCCCGGCCTCTCATTCTTAAGCCTTTCATAGGCATCCTCGTCCGCCTCTATCATCACGACAGAGCCGTGCCGCTTCTGGAGCGCGGCCTTTACGGCCTCGACGGTATCGAGGTCGTCGCACTCCGCATAGAAATCCTGCGGGAGGCCGTCCGAATCCCGGACATCCTTCTTGAGGTTATAGGTAAGCCCAACCTTCATGTTAACCCCTAACCCCCCTTAATCCCCCCTTTAGCAAAGGGGGGATACCTCATAACCCCACTTTAGCAAAGGGGGGAGCGGACGCGCCCCCGCCTACAATATGAACACGGCGGCGGCCACTATGGTCGTCCACCTGCCGTCGCCCTTTACTATGTCGGACTGCGTGATGTTGGTCGTCTTTACTATTTTGTCGCTGATTCTG
>CAYIRV010000045.1:6068-9384 GCA_964365865.1 uncultured Thermodesulfobacteriota bacterium
AGCCTAAGTTCTCGTCCAACTCTATTCCGAGGGTCGAGGCGAGCATTGCGGCGGCCAAATCCTCGGCGTAGTCCCCTGCCACGGTGTCGTTCTGGCCATAGGCGTGGTGCTCGCTCAGATACCCGTACATCTTCCTGTCCATTGGGATGGCGCAGCCCACGGAGGATGCCATGAGCCTTCTCGGTTCGTTGCTTGATATCCTGCTCATGACGCAGAATGTTATCTGCCCGGGCGAGAGCTTTTCAAGGCCGTATGACCGCGACACTATCTTGCACCCCGGAGGGAATATGGAGGACACCTGAACGAGGTTGCACTTCTCGATTCCAGCGTCCCTCAATGACAACTCGAAGGATGTAAGCTCCTCTTTGTGAATCCCGACGCCCTTTGTAAAAAATACCCTCTTAGGAACCATGAACATTTGCCCGGCACCTCCGGTTTTTATTGACAGCCTATTGTTTGAGCCGCGCTCTTTACCTGTTAACCCCCCCTGACCCCCCCTTTAAATAAGGGTGGGATTCCCCCCTGGCGGCCCCTTGCCTTGGGGCGGTCTATGCGCGCGTTTATATAACCCATGAGCTTGTAGACGAGTTTGGCGGCCATGAAGTCAGGGGCGACATTGCCCGGCATGGGGCAGAGTTCGACCACATCGAACCCCACGACCCGTTTCTTTGAGGCGACCGTTCTCAGGACATCAAGCGCATCGCGCCAGAGAAGCCCCCCTGGCTCAGGGGTGCCTGTTGCCGGCATTATCGAAGGGTCGAACACATCAAGGTCAACTGTTATGAAAACATCTTCCGTAAGGGCCTTAGCAGCCGCCTGAGCGGCCTTGGACGCGCCTTGGGCCATAACCGCGTCTGCGTAGAATGTCTTGAGCCTGCCTCTTGGCGCGTCTTTGAGGAAATCGGCCTCCTCCACGCTTAAGCTCCTTATGCCCACCTGAACGATGGGGCAAAGCTCGGATATGCGCCTTGCGACGCAGGCGTGGTTAAAAGGGGTCTCCTGATACTCGTCCCTCATGTCCGCGTGCGCGTCAAGCTGGAGGACCGAAAGGTTAGGGTATCTTTTGAGGAGCGCCTCCACGAGCCCGAGCGTTATGCTGTGTTCTCCCCCGAGCATGACGGGAATCCTTCCGGACCCGAGCATCTCAGCGGCCTTCAGCCTGACCTTTTTTATCATCTCGCGCGGGCCGAGCGCCGTAGGCTCTAATGGCGCAAGGGTCTCTATGCCGGTTAGGTACGGCTCGCATCCAAGCTCATCGTCGTATAGCTCCATGTGCGTGGATGCCTCTATTATGGCGCGCGGGCCGTTCCTCATGCCGCTCATGTAAGAGGCCGTAAGGTCGTACGGCACGGGGAGCACTGAAAACCTCGGAGGGCCGTCAGGAATCATCTCGGCGGTAAGCCCGCCGAAGTTGAACGCCCCGTCTGACGGGGAGGAATTTTTCAGCGTCCGCGCTACTCCCATATCCTCTCCGGCACGCTGAAGGATGAGCTAAAATCTAACACAGGCCGCCTTCTCTTGAAGCCTTTCATCCTCTTTGCCAGAGCGGTGACTATGAGTGGGAGCGCGATGGTGGCATCCGCGTTCACGGTTACATGCCGCGAGCGCTTCGCGATTTTTCCCCATGACCGCGCCTCCTCGAATGTGCAGCCGCTTAAGCCCCCCCAGTGCGGGGAATCGGCCGTAATCTGCACCGCGTATTTGTGCCCCTCCACATCCCTGTTCATGAGCGTGGCCGTAACCTCCGTCTGCTGTATGAAATTCTTGGGCGTGCCGCCGCCCACATAAACGACGCCTGTGTTCACGGCCTCCGCGGCCATGACCGCGGTCTCCTTCACATCGCCTATGATGTCGAAAATCAGGTGCCCGGGGCCGTCCTTTAGCGCGAGCGCTATGCCGATGGAGGAATCCGCCACAGCCGGGCAGTAGACCGGAACCCGGCCCCTGAAGGCCGCGCTCACTATGCCGTCTTTCGAAAACTTCTTCGCGAGGTCTTTGCCGAGGAGGTGAAGGAACTCCCTGGTGGTATATGGGCGCTTATCCAGCCGCTCCGAAAAATCGTATATGTATCTGTCCGCCTCGTTGAACTCCTCCTCCACGGCGAATACATCGTATATCCTGTCTATGCCGCACTCCTTGAGGTCGTTGTCGTCCATCATCTGGCTTCCCTGATAGTGGCGCCTGCCGAGGGTCTCATGTATGTCGTGAAAGAGGTTCGCGCCTGTTGAAACGAGACAGTCAATGAACCTGTTCTTTATGAGATAGACGACCACCTCGCGCATGCCCGCGGGCACCATGGCCCCGGCAAGCCCGAAAAAGACCGTTGCTCTGGCCTTGAGCATGTCCTCCCAGACATCAACGGCAACGCTCAGATTCCGGCCCTGAAAGGCCGTGGAACCCATCCTGGAAAGGAGGTCCTCGACATCCGCGCCTGGCAGAATCTCGACCGGACGGACCGGTTTTTTCAGATACCTCTTTCTATCCGCCCTATGGGTCATGGCCTTTGGTTCACCCTTTCCTTGAATTCGGTGTAGTTCGCAAAGACCCTCTCGGCGAACACGCGCGGCATGGCGAGGCCGCCGGAAAGCCTCTCGTCAAGCTCGGTAGGCCCGAGGTTGTAGGCCGCGAGGGCCGCCTTAGCGTCCTTGTCGTAGCGTTCAAAGAGCATGGACAGGTAGTATAGACCCATCTTAACATTGTTGTAGGGGTTAAGGAGCGTCTTCTCGCCGTCCCATCCGAGCCTCAACTCCTCGGCAATCCCCTTACCGGTGGACAACCGTATCTGCATAAGACCTAACGCCCCCTTTTCCGAGCGGGCGCCTCTGCGGAATCCGCTCTCGGTCTTTATAAGCGCGGCTGTAAAAAGCGGGTCTATGTTGTAGTTCCTGCTCTCATCCACTATGACCTCGGCGAGCCGCCGGGCCTCTTCCATTGGAAACCCTGTCCGCGAATCCCTGATGATATCGTGGAGTGCGCCGTTGACCTCTTTGCCCTGAGACAGGAACCCCCCAGTGCCCCCCCTGCCGTATGCCCAGAAGGCAACGGCCACGGTGAGGCCGAGAAGAAGAACGGCCTTTCTGAAATCCATCCTTGCCCAAAATGTCTCTGTCTGCATGTCTTTAAACATCCCTTGGCCCGATTCTTGGGCGGGCCGTGTTGTCTCAGCATAATAAAAGCCGCGGATAAACCACTAATCGCCGGCATTTGCAACATTATAATATATTTTGTTTTCAAGGTTATGTCAAGGAATTTGCCGGGCATTGTCCAGCCAATTTAGAAATGTCCTATTCAAGCCAAAATAGAAATGTCCTGTTTT
>CAYIRV010000046.1:0-9360 GCA_964365865.1 uncultured Thermodesulfobacteriota bacterium
CGGAGCAAGGCTCATGGGCATTGTCTATTCAACGCTTGTTGCGAGCGCGCAGGTCAAGTCCTGCCTTCTTCTCGCCGGGCTTTACGCCGAAGGCAAAACGACCGTAACCGAACCTGACAAGAGCAGGGACCACACGGAGCGGATGCTCAGGCTCTTCGGCGCGGACATAAAAGACGACGGCCTCTCCGTAACGATAAAGCAGGCAAAGGCCCTTAAGGGGTGCGCTGTAACGGTGCCCGGGGACATTTCCTCCGCGGCCTTTTTAATGGTCGGCGCCATGATAACCGACGACTCTGAGCTGTTGATTAAGGATGTAGGGATTAACCCCACCAGACGCGGGGTGATTGACATACTTAACCGCATGGGCGGCGACATTGAACTCTTGAACGAACGCTCTATATCCAACGAGCCTGTGGCCGACATCCTCGTCCGGACATCAAGCCTTAAGGGCGTTGACATAAGCCGCGAAGAGCTTGTTCCCGCGATTGACGAATTCCCGGTCATATCCGTTGCCGCGGCCTTTGCGGAGGGGAGGACGACCGTGAGCGGCGCAGGGGAGCTTCGCGTAAAGGAGAGCGACAGGCTCGCGGCTATGGCAGGGGCGCTTTCATGCCTCGGCGTGGGGTGCGTGGAGTCAAAGGACGGGATAACGATAGAAGGCATGGGCAGGGGAAGCGTGAACTCCTGCGTGATAGAAAGCCTGAATGACCACAGAATCGCCATGGCCGCGGCTATAGCCGCACTAAGGTCAAAGGCGGGGATTACCATTACCGGAGCCTGTTCGGTTGATGTGTCCTTCCCGGGGTTCTTCGGCCTGCTTGAGGGCCTGAAGGCATGATGACGGTACGGAGGGAAAGGCCGGTCATAGCAATAGACGGCCCCGCGGGCTCCGGCAAATCTTCGGTATCGAGGCTTCTCGCCCAGAGGCTCGGGCTCGACTATATTGACACAGGGGCCATGTACAGGGCTGTAGCACTGGCCATGCAGGACGATGGCGTGGATGCCGGCGATGATGAGGCGGTCGGGAGATTCTGCTCCGGCGCGCTGATTGAATATTCCGCAAAGGACGGGTCTGTCAGCGTAAACGGAAGGTCTTATTCAGGGAAGATACGCACAGAGGAGGCCGGAAGGCTCGCGTCAAGGACATCGGCAAAGGCTCCTGTGAGGGAGTTGCTCGCTGGGTATCAGAGGACGCTCGGCTGCTACGGCGGCGTAGTGATGGAAGGCAGGGACATCGGGACCGTCGTGTTCCCTGACGCAGACATAAAATTTTTTGTTGACGCCTCCCCGGAGGTCAGGGCCGGGAGAAGGGAAAAGGAGCTTCAATCACTGGGGGACGCGCCTCTTGTGTCCAAAGACATGGAAGAGAGAGACAGGCGGGATGTATCGAGAACGAACTCGCCTCTTAAAAGGGCGGAAGACGCCATATACATAGACACAAGCTCCATCGGCATTGACGGCGTTGTGGAGATGATGCTTCAAATGGTGAGGGAGCGGCTCCATGCTTGAGATATTCGTGGCAAAATCCTCCGGCTTCTGCTTCGGGGTCAAGAGGGCTATCAACATGGCGGAGCAGTGCGGCGCCACCACTGACGGCGAAATCTGCACCATAGGCCCGCTCATACACAACCCTCAGGTGGTCAAGAATCTCGAGGACGCCGGCATACGCGCGAAGTCGAAGATTTCCGAAATCGGGCGCGGGACCGTTATCATAAGGTCGCACGGCATAAGGCACGATGAATACAGCGGCCTCAAGGAAAAAGGTCTGAATATAGTCGACGCCACATGCCCGTTCGTCAAGAAGGCGCAGGACCTCGTGTCTATGCTCGCCGAAGAAGGCTACTCGGTGATAGTGGCCGGTGAAAAAGAGCACCCGGAGGTCAAGGGCCTCATAAGCTACGGCAGAGGGGATATAACGGTGGCTGAATCGCCCGAAGAGCTAAAGGGCATGACGAGGAAGAAAAAAATCGGCATTATTGCGCAGACCACCCTGCCTGTAGAGAAGCTTCAGGCCATTGTGGATTTTTGCCTTACGAGGGCATCCGAGATAAAGGTCTTCAACACGATTTGCAACGCCACATCGGTCAGGCAGGAGGAGAGCGCGGAACTTGCGGGTAAGGTTGACCTCATGATAGTCGTAGGCGGAAGGAACAGCGCCAACACGAGAAGGCTCGCCGACATATGCAGGGAACTGCAGCCGAGGACTCACCTCGTGGAGGTGGCCGCCGAGATAGACCCGGCATGGCTCCATGGCGCGCGCTCGGTAGGGGTAACTTCCGGGGCCTCCACGCCTGAGTGGATAATAAGGGAGGTTGTTGAAAGGATTGCGGAATCGTCCATGAAATGATTTGCACTTTGAGTTTGGCTGTGTTATGTTTTATCAATCCATAAAAGACGAAAAGCAGGGGGTACCGCAGTCAATGTTCCGGGGAGAGGACAGGACTCACGCCGGCGGAATTGCAGGGACTGAGCTTGACGAGCTTATCGGCACGAAGTTCAAGCATTTTCAGGAAGGCGATATCGTAAAGGGCAGGGTTGTCGAGGTTACAGAGGACTCTGTCATGGTAGACATAGGATACAAGTCCGAGGGCGTGGCGCCTGTAAGGGAGTTCCTCGACAAGGACGGCGTTGTTACCGTCAAGTCCGGGGACGATATAATGGTAATGATCGAAAGGCGCGACGATGACGGAGCGCTGATGCTTTCAAAGGCCAAGGCAGACCAGTTAAAGATTTGGGATACAATCACCGACTCCTCCGAAAAGGGAACCCCTGTTGAAGGAACCATCACCCAGCGCGTCAAAGGCGGTTTCCATGTTGACCTTCATGGCCTGACCGCGTTCCTTCCCGGTTCACAGGTAGATCTCCGGCCGGTAAAGTCCCATGATTCCCTCGTGGGCAAGACCTTCAGTTTCAGGGTTCTCAAATACGACAGGCGCAAAAACAATGTGATTGTTTCGAGAAGGGCGCTCCTTGAGGTGGAAAGGGATCTCCTGAGAAAGGAAACCATCGCCGTCATAGAGGAAGGAAAGCTCATGGAGGGCACCGTAAAAAACATTACGGACTACGGCGCCTTCATTGACTTAGGCGGCATAGACGGGCTTGTGCACCTTTCCGACATATCATGGGGCAAGGCCGCGCCCGTGGCGCAGGTATTGAGGGTCGGCGACAAGGTAACGGTTATGGTCCTCAAATACAGCGCCGCGGACGGAAAGATCTCCCTCGGTATCAAGCAGACCAAGCCCGACCCATGGGTTTCAGCGGCGGAGAAATACCGGAAGGGCGCGAAGGTTACGGGCAAGGTCGTCAATATAACCGACTACGGAGCCTTCATAGAGCTTGAGGACGGGGTGGAGGGGCTTGCCCACATATCCGAGATTTCGTGGGCCAAGCTGAAGCACCCGTCCCAGAAGCTGAAGGCCTTTGATGTCGTTGACGCCGTGGTCTTGGACGTTGACCCGCAGGCCAAGAGGATTTCCCTCGGCATGAAGCAGCTCGAGTCCAACCCGTGGGATACCGCGGCCGGAAGGTATCCGAAGGGGATGCGGATAAAAGGGGTTGTCAAAAACATAACAGACTTCGGCGTGTTCATCGGCATAGAGGACGGGATTGACGGGCTGGCCCACATATCGGACCTTTCGTGGAAGAAGCTGAAGCACCCTTCGGAGCTTTTTAGAAAAGGGCAGGAGGTGGAGGCGGTAGTGGTTAATGTCGACAGCACGGCCAGGCGCTTCTCGCTTTCCACCAAGTTCCTTGAGAAGAACCCGTGGGAGGCCGTGGAGGAAAGGTACAAGCCCGGCATGATAGTGGCCGGCAGGGTTACCAGCATCGCCGAGTTCGGGGCTTTCGTCGAGCTTGAAGAGGGGCTTGAAGGGCTCGTACATGTTTCGGAACTCAGCAGGGGAAAGAAAAAGGGAACCGATGTCAAGGTCGGTGATGTCGTTCAAGTCGAGGTCCTCAATGTTGACCCTGAGGATAATAAAATCGGCCTCTCCATCAGGTCTTTCAGTAAAGAAGATGCCGGCCTTGCCACGGCCCCTGCCGCAGACGAAGACGCCGGCGGGACCAAAGAGGAAATATCTCAGGATGTCGAGAAAATCCATAAATAGATTGCCGAACGGGATGTTTTCAACACCCGGTTTGATGCGGCGCGAAAACGCAGAGATCGGGGAAAAGAGCGATTTTTAGAGGCAGCCCTTAACCAGTTATGCCGTCCTCAGCATGGCATTATATTAAAAACATACTCGCGGCATTGGGTGCGTTCCTTGTCATCATACTCGCGCTCTCCTTTGTCCTCATGTTGACAGGCCGCGGAGGATACCCCGCAGGGGACAAGGTCGCGGTTGTCGAGATAGACGGGATAATAAGCGACCCAACTGATGTGTGCAGGGAGCTTGACGGCCACGGCGAAAACAAGGCTGTCAAGGCGGTTGTCATAAGGATAAACTCCCCGGGCGGGGCCGTTGGCCCGTCTCAGGAGATACACGGCTGCGTCATGAGGCTCAAGAAGACCAAGGCCGTGGTTGCGTCTCTTGGTTCCATCGCTGCTTCGGGCGGTTATTACGCGGCCTCGGCGGCAAATAAGATTGTGGCAAACCCCGGCACCATAACAGGCTCCATAGGCGTCCTCGTCGAGTTCGTAAACGCAAGCGAGCTTCTTTCGAAAATCGGCCTCAAGGGTTATGTGGTTAAAAGCGGCAAGTTCAAGGACATGGGCTCGCCGTTCAGAAAGATGGATGCCGAGGAGACGGAATACCTTCAGGCAGTCATAGACGACATAAACAGCCAGTTCATAAAGGCTGTGGCAGAGGGCAGGGGGCTTAAGGAAGAGGATATAAGGGCCATAGCCGACGGAAGGATATTTACCGGCGAACAGGCAAAGTCTCTTGGGCTTGTTGACCAGACAGGCGGACTGAGCGACGCGATTGACCTGAGCGCCAAGCTATCGGGCATAGAGGGCAAGCCAAATGTGATTTATCCCGAAAAAAGGTTCGGCATCATGAGGGTTCTCTTCGGCAAATCAGGGGCCGCTGGCCTGACCGAGTTGTTGTCAGGTTTGAGGATAATGTATCTTACACCAACTTTCAGCAGGTAGAGAAGGAGGCGCGCAGTAATGACGAAAAGCGAGCTTATTGAGGCGGTTGCCGCCAAGGTGGGAAATTTTTCTCGAAAGGATGTCGAGGTGGTCATTGATACGCTTTTCAGCTCGATGGCCGAAAGCCTGTCAAAGGGCCAGAAGGTCGAGATACGCGGGTTCGGAAGTTTCAAGATAAAGAAACGCGAGCCGCGTCAGGGAAGAAACCCGAAGACAGGGGAGAATATATCCATACTGGCGAAAAAGGTGCCTTTTTTCAAGGCAGGCAAGGAAATCAGGGAAAGGATAAACAAGGCCTGAGATGAGGCAGCTCTGGGCGCCTTGGCGAAGCGAATATGTACAATCGGCTGAGAAGGACGGCAAGTGCGTCTTCTGCGAGGCCGCAAAAAAGGAGTCAGAAGACCACCACACTCTCTTCTGCGGCTCTGTCTCGGCCGTGATGCTCAATAAATACCCGTACAACCCCGGGCACCTGATGGTATCCCCCATAAGGCACACGGCGCGCATAGAGGAACTCTCCCCTGAGGAATCCCTCGATATTTTCAGGCTCGTCAGGCATTCCATAACCGTCCTTACAAAGGTTTACAACCCCGAAGGCTACAACATAGGCATGAACATAGGCAAGGTGTCAGGCGCCGGCATAGTTGACCATCTCCACATGCACATCGTTCCGAGGTGGGGCGGGGACACGAACTTCATGCCTGTGCTCGCCGATGTGAAACTCATATCCGTTCATATCATGGACGCGCATTCAAGGCTTAAACCTTTTTTCGAGCGCATATAAACCCGGGGCAAAGGGCCTGTTGATTTTAAATGTTTATTATGTGCCTTACCCTCGGTTTTCTATCCGGTTTTCAATCAGAAATAAAGGCTTGACAAGGGCACTTTTTGGTATAAAATAATATCCCTCTAAGACTATACAAGGACTGTTGCGCGCAGTCAGACCTCCGTAACTGACGGAATCAAGGTGGTTACCACCGGGAAGCGGATGGTCGTATAATAGCAAGGCCGACCGTCTGGGCAGGATGAATAAAGAAAATGACAACACATCCTACATGCTCAGGCGTTTTTTTTTGTCAGGCTTGCCACAGGCGAAAACAGGGTTGAAAAAACAAAAAGGAGGGATATATGTCCGAAAAGATTATCTATACGGCAACCGATGAAGCTCCGGCGTTGGCCACCTATTCTTTACTGCCCGTCATCAAGGCATTCACAAAGGCGGCCGGCATCGAGGTCGAGACAAGGGATATATCTCTTTCCGGAAGAATTATTGCAAATTTTCCGGAAAATCTGACCGAGAGTCAAAGGATACCCGATGAGCTTACCGCGCTTGGCGAACTCGCAAAGACGCCGGAGGCCAATATCATAAAGCTCCCGAATGTCAGCGCCTCAATCCCGCAGCTGAGGTCCGCCATCAAGGAACTTCAGTCTCAGGGTTATAAGGTCCCTGACTATCCGGATGAACCTAAAAACGACGCGGACAAGGATATCAAGACGCGGTACGGCAAGGTGCTTGGCAGCGCCGTCAACCCGGTTCTGAGGGAAGGCAACTCGGACCGCAGGGCCGCGGCCTCCGTAAAGAATTACGCAAGAAAGAACCCGCATAAAATGGGCGCGTGGAGCGCGGACTCCAAGACCCATGTGGCGCACATGAACAGCGGCGATTTCTACGGCTCTGAAAAATCCGTTACCGTGGCCGTTGCAGGGGCCGTCAGGATAGAGTATGTCGGGAAGGACGGAAAGACCGCTGTCCTCAAGGAGAAGACCACCCTTAAGGCCGGAGAGATTCTTGATGCGACGGTCATGAATGCGAGCGCGCTTCGCAAGTTCTTTGAAGAGCAGATAGAAGACGCAAAAGAGAAGGGCGTGCTCTTCTCTTTACACCTCAAGGGCACGATGATGAAGGTCTCCGACCCCATCATGTTCGGTCATGCCGTAACGGTCTTTTTCAAGGATGTATTCGACAAGCACGCGTCCGTGATAAAAGAGCTCGCCGTTGACCCTAACAACGGGTTGGGCGACCTTTACGCGAAGATTGCGAAGCTGCCGGAGGCCAAGAGGGCGGAGATAGAAGCGGACATAAAGGCGTGTTATGAAAACCGTCCTGAGGTCGCTATGGTGAACTCGGATAAAGGGATAACCAACCTGCATGTGCCAAGCGACGTAATTATTGACGCATCCATGCCGGCCATGATCCGCGAGTCAGGGAAGATGTGGGGGCCGGACGGCTTGCTCCATGACACAAAGGCCGTGATACCGGACAGGTGTTACGCCGGCGTCTATCAGGTAGTCATCGAGGATTGCAAAAAACACGGGGCTTATGACCCGAAAACCATGGGAAGCGTTCCCAATGTGGGTCTTATGGCGCAAAAGGCGGAGGAGTACGGTTCCCACGACAAGACTTTCAAGGCCCCCGGAAACGGAACGATTCGGGTGGTTGACGCTTCAGGGAAGACATTGCTCGAACAGAGCGTGGAAGAAGGCGACATCTTCCGCGCATGTCAGACAAAAGATGCGCCTATACAGGATTGGGTGAAACTGGCCGTGTCCAGGGCGCGGGCAACCGGAGCGCCGGCCGTTTTCTGGCTGGATGAAAACAGGGCGCACGACGCCGAGCTTATCAAGAAGGTCAACCGCTATCTTAAGGAACACGACACCAATGGTCTGGATATAAGGATAATATCTCCCATAGAGGCCACGCGCTTGTCTCTTGAGCGCATAAGGGCCGGGAAGGACACGATTTCAGTTACCGGCAACGTGCTTCGTGATTATCTCACGGACCTGTTTCCGATTCTGGAGCTTGGCACCAGCGCAAAGATGCTCTCCATCGTGCCGCTCATGGACGGCGGAGGACTTTTTGAGACCGGCGCGGGCGGCTCGGCGCCTAAACATGTCCAGCAATTTCAGGAGGAAGGGTATCTGAGATGGGATTCGCTCGGCGAATTTCTGGCCCTTGGAGTATCATTGGAACATCTGGCAAATATCTTTAAGAATAAAAAGGCTCAGGTGTTAGCGGATGCTCTGGATATGGCGAACGGCAAGATATTAGAGTTGAACAGGTCGCCTGCCCGTAAGGTCGGAGAGTTGGACAACCGGGGAAGCCATTTTTACCTCGCGTTATACTGGGCTGAGGCCCTGGCCGGGCAGACCAAGGATAACGACCTTCAGAAGCGTTTTGCAAAACCGGCAAGACAGCTTGCGGACAACGAGGCAAAAATCCTCGCTGAGCTTACAGCCGCGCAGGGAAAGCCGCAGGATATTGGCGGCTATTATCGCCCGAATCGGGAAAAAGCTTCAAAGGCAATGCGCCCAAGCGCAGCCTTTAATGCGATAGTTGACTCTATCTGACCAAAGTTGACGCGACTACAGATAATATGATAAATAGTATCATATAATAGCGTTAACAGTGTGTTCTCATTTAAAAATTTAGCGGCGGAGGTCTAATATGCAGCTTACAGGCATGCTCTGGGGCCACAAGCTACTCAAGCTTGTGGAGTTCCCTTCGGCAGAGGTGCTCGGGCCAGAGGCTTCTACAGACGAAATAAAGGCCCTTATAAAGAAGTGCGGGCAGGTTTTTATAAAGCCTGTTTTCAAGGGCGGCGTGGGCAAAAAGGGAAAATCCGGCCTTATAGGCAGGGCCTCTGACATAGGCTCGGCGCTCAAGGAAAAGGAAAGGCTCTATTTCGTCGAGCATACGCACGGCAGCTCTACGGCAAAGGCCGACGGAGTTACCTTCGAGGGCGCGGTGCCTGCGGAGCACGAGGTCTATTTTTCCATCGCCGATTCCACGATTTACCGGGCCCCGACCATGACGATAACGCACCACGGCGGAATGGACATCGAGGAGCTTCCCAAGGACAAGCTGAAGGAGGTGCCTTTCGACCCGCTCACCGGCCTTAAGAGTTTCCATGTGTCAAACGCCCTGCAGGACCTCGGGGCCCCGAGTGAAATAATAAGCCCGCTCGTCCAGAACCTCCCGAAGCTCTGGACGCTTTACAGCAACTACGGGTTGTCCACGCTTGAGCTTAACCCCATAAGGATGTCCCCGGACAAGAACGGAAGGCTCGTGCCGGTGGCATGCGACTTCAAGGCATCATTTGACATAGACAACCCGGCGTGGAAGAGGCTGGAGCTGCCGGCCCATCTTTTCGCCTCCGACTATTCGGAGTTCGAGCAGGAGATAAACCAACTCCGCACCTATCAGGGCCAGAGCGATGTCTTTGTCATGAACCCGAAGGGCACCATAACCGCGCCGACTTTCGGGGGAG
>CAYIRV010000047.1:0-9297 GCA_964365865.1 uncultured Thermodesulfobacteriota bacterium
AACAGTATCGCGAAGGGGCTCGGCTATGACTTTAAGATAGTCGAGGCTGTCATAGATGTGAACCACAGGCAGAGGGAGCTTATGGTAGCTAAGATAGCAAAGGCCGCGGGAGGATTGAAGGGCAAAACCATAGCCGTGCTCGGGCTCGCGTTCAAGCCGAACACCGACGACATAAGGGAGTCTCCGGCTCTCTATATCGCCATGCGGCTTGTAGAGGAAGGGGCAAGCGTCCGCGCCTATGACCCTGCGGCAATGGACAATGCAAAGGCGGTTTTTAAGAAAGGGGTTACATATTGCATAGACTCCTGCGATGCGGCAGCCGGGAGCGACTGCCTCGTGCTCCTTACGGAATGGAACCAGTTCAGGAAGCTCGATTTCTCAAGGATAAAGGGCCTGCTTAAATCGCCGGTCGTGATAGATTTAAGGAATATTTACGACCCCATGCAGATGAAGGCGCGCGGCTTTACATATGTCTCAGTCGGGCGGTGAACAAACGCGTTACGCATTTATGCCGAGGCGGAAGATTTCTGTTGACTATGCCGCACTCAAGAGGTATGTTAACAAATGACCGTGCTGACATATCTTTCAGACAAAAAAGGCGCAGCCGGTCTAAAGGCCTTGATATGGCTGGCGATACTCGGTTCAGTTGTGGTGATTGTCGTAAAATTCGCTCCCCCGTATATCACCTACCTGATGATAAAGACCGATGTCGAGAGTGAGGCGAAAATCGCTCACATGTATACTGACGAAGCGCTCAAAAAACGGATACTGACTAAGGCCGTTGCATGGGGTATTCCGATAACAGCCGAAGACATAGTTCTGGAAAGACGCCGCACGGCAATATCCGTGCGTATTAAATACAAAGAAACAATAGATTTTTTCGGAAAATACAGGAAAGATATTGACTTCAGTATCTTCAAGGAAGCGCCCCTGAAGGAATCCGAAGGCACGCTTCACTAATAAAGAACAATCAAAACAGAAACCCTTTTAATTTAATCCAGCGAGGTTATAAAGGGGGGATGCAAAGTGAGAAAGGGAAAATTACATCGAGAATACGCCTCCACGCCTGATACGGCGCGGGGGCTTTTTTTTGGCCAAGACTATAGGACTCTAACGTGCTGAAGGGCAAGATTATCATGGACGAAAAGGGCATCGAGAGGGCTCTCGCCCGGATTGCCCACGAGATACTCGAAAGGAACAAGGGCACGGACAAGCTCGTGATACTGGGCATTCCTACGAGGGGGTATGAGCTTGCCCTAAGGCTCAAAAAAAAGATTGATGAGATAGAGGGAGTGGACTTACCGGCCGGGGCCGTGGATGCGACCCTCTACAGGGACGACCTCGGCATAAAGAAGGACGCCCCTCTGCTCAAAAGAATGGACATACCCATACACATTGACGGCAAAAAAGTGGTGATGGTTGACGATGTGCTTTTTACCGGAAGGACCATACGCGCGGCCATGAACGCGCTTATGGACTTTGGCCGTCCGCTCCTGATACAGCTCGCGGTGCTCGTGGACAGGGGCCACAGGGAGCTTCCCGTAAAGGCGGATTATGTCGGACGGAACATCCCGACATCGAGGAAAGAGGGCGTTAAGGTGCGGCTTAAGGAGATTGACGGGGTGAACGAGGTGTCTGTCGAGCCTATAGAGGACCACGATGCAAGGGGTTAGGCGATGAGGCTTGAGCAAAAGGACTTGCTCGGCATATATGAGACTTCGAGGGAGGACATAGAGCTGATCCTCAGAACAGCCGAGTCTTTCAAGGAGGTCTCGGAGCGCGAGATAAAGAAGGTCCCGACGCTCAGGGGAAAGACCATCATAAACCTCTTTTACGAACCGTCCACGAGGACGCGCACATCCTTCGAGATAGCCGCAAAGAGGATGAGCGCCGACGCCGTAAACATATCGGTCTCGACAAGCTCTATTGTAAAGGGCGAGACATTAAAGGACACGGCAAAGAACCTTGAGGCCATGAAGCCTGACTGCATAGTGATAAGGCATTCGTCCTCAGGCGCCCCGCACATGCTCGCCCGGCATGTCGGGTGCTCTGTAATAAACGCCGGGGACGGGGCGCACGAGCACCCGACGCAGGCGCTCCTCGATATGTTGACAATCAAGGAAAAGAAGGGCCGCATCGAGGGGCTTAATGTGGCGATAATCGGCGACATCGCCCATTCGAGGGTGGCCAGGTCCAACATATACGGCCTTACCAAGCTCGGGGCCAGGGTTACGGTATGCGGGCCACTGACCCTTATGCCGCAGGGCATTGAAAGACTCGGGTGCGCGGCTACATGCGACATGTCCGAGGCCATGAAGGACGCGGATGTAATAATGATGCTAAGGCTCCAGTTCGAAAGGCAGAAGGAGGCGTCATTCCCGTCAGTGCGCGAGTATTCGAGGCTTTACGGCCTCGATGAGGGGAAGCTCGGGAGCGCGAAAAAAGACGTGGTAATCCTCCATCCCGGGCCAATCAACAGGGGCGTGGAGATTGCCCCGGAGGTGGCTGACGGGGGTTATTCGCTAATATTAGAACAGGTTACGAACGGGGTTGCCGTCAGGATGGCGCTTTTTTATCTCCTCCTCGGGCCGGCAAAGGAGGCTCAGGCGTAGAACATGAAGAGGCTCATTATAAAAGGCGGGCATGTCATAGACCCCGCGTCAGGCATAGACGGCCTGTATAATATTTATATCATGTCCGGCAGGATTGCGAGCGTCAAGCCTGCGGGGTCTGATACAACAGAGACCGGCCCAGGGGTCGAGGTTCTCGACTGCTCAGGCAAGATTATCGTCCCTGGTTTTATTGATGTTCACGCGCATCTCCGCGAGCCGGGTTATGAGTATAAGGAGACGCTTCAAACCGGCGGAGAAGCTGCGGCCGCGGGCGGCTATACGACCGTCTTTTGCATGGCGAACACAATGCCGGTGAACGATACGGCCGCTGTTACACGCTACATACTCGACAGGGCTTCTGGCGCGCCTGTGAATGTCCTGCCTGTGGGCGCAATAAGCATGGGCCAGAAAGGCGAGCGCCTTACGGAGATGTGGGAGCTTAAAAACGCCGGGTGCGTTGCGGTATCCGACGACGGCCGTCCTGTTGAGAACATAAGCCTTATGCGAAAGGCCCTCGAATATGCAAAGACCATCGGCCTGCCTGTCATAAGCCATGCAGAGGACTTAACGCTTGCCAGTGGAGGGGTTATGAACGAGGGGTTTGTCTCGACCCGCTTGGGCCTTAAAGGCATTCCTAACGCGGCAGAGGATGTCATGGTCGCGAGGGACATAATGCTTGCCGGGCTTACGGGTGGCAGACTCCATATAGCGCATGTAAGCACAAGGGGAGCGGTCGAGCTTATAAGGGAGGCGAAAAAGAGGGGAATCAATGTCAGCGCCGAGGCCACCCCCCATCATCTGACGCTTACGGACGAGGCGGTCGAGGGATACAACACAAACGCGAAGATGAATCCGCCTCTAAGGGACTTATCGGATGTCGAGGCCTTGATTGCCGGGCTTAAGGACAACACCATTGACATGATTGCCACTGACCATGCCCCTCAGTCTGTCATTGAAAAGGAGTTGGAGTTTGACAAGGCCGCAAACGGGGTAGTGGGCCTTGAGACAGCGTTTTCAGCGTGTCATACGCTCGTTGAAAAAGGCGCGCTCACCCTGAATGACCTGATTACGCGCATGACATCAGGCCCTGCAAAGGCCTTTGGCCTCGATAAAGGCAGCCTTAGGGTGGGCAGCGCGGCTGATATTGCGGTAATCGACCTAAGCAGGTCTTGGACAGTAGAACCCGCGAGGCTCAAATCAAAGTCAAAGAATACCGCGTTTGCCGGGAGGACATTCAAGGCAAAGGTTGTGAAGACGCTCAAGGACGGACAGGTTGTATTCAGCGAAACATAATATAATATATAGTATAAATATAATTTCATAACATGTTGATTTATAATAATATTTACGGAGCAATTGACCACTTCCTTATGAAAAAAGCAATACTTGCGCTGTCTGACGGGACTGTTTTCGAGGGTTATTCCTTCGGCGCATCCGGCTCTGCAATCGGCGAGGTGGTATTCAATACCTCCATGACCGGGTATCAGGAGGTATTGACCGACCCCTCGTATAAAGGGCAGATTGTAACCATGACATACCCCCATCAGGGCAACTACGGCATAAACCACGAGGACATTGAATCAAGGAGGCCGTGGGCAGAGGGGTTCATCGTAAAAGAACCGTGCCTTTACCCGTCAAGCTGGAGGTCTGTTGAAACCCTGGACAATTATCTTAAAAGGCACGGCATAGCCGGCATTTACGGGATTGACACGCGGGCGCTTACGCGGCTCATAAGGGACAAAGGCGCAATGGCTGGCGTTATTTCCTCAATTGAGCTTGACGGCAAGGCGCTCGTTGACAAGGCTAAAAACGCGCCCGGGCTTGTGGGCATTGACCTCGTGAAAGAAGTTTCCATAGACAAGCCATATACACATCAGCAAGGGCTTTGGGACCTCGAAGGCGGCTGCACGGCGCATAAGGATGCCCGCTTCAGGGTGGTTGCATTTGACTTCGGCATAAAAAGAAATATCTTGAGAAACCTCGTAAGCGCCGGATGCGCTGTAACCGTTGTGCCTGCGTCAACTACTGCCGAGGAAGCGCTATCCATGAAGCCTGACGGCGTAGTGCTTTCAAACGGCCCCGGAGACCCTGACGCAGTGCCTTATGCCAGAGAAAATATAAGAAAGCTCATAGGCAAAATCCCTATATTCGGCATTTGCCTCGGGCACCAACTCCTTTCGCTCGCGCTTGGTGGAAAGACCTTCAAACTGAAGTTCGGCCACAGGGGAGCAAACCAGCCTGTCATGGATTTAAAGACAGGCAAGGTTGAAATCACATCTCAGAACCACGGCTTTGCCGTTGACATGGCCTCGCTGAAAGGCGCCGCTGAAATAACGCACATAAACCTGAACGACAAAACAGTCGAGGGGCTTGAGCATAAGGAATATCCTATCTTCTCCGTCCAGTACCATCCTGAGGCGTCCCCAGGGCCGCATGACGCCGGGTATCTGTTCAAGAGGTTTACTGATATGATGGAAAAACAATGAGTTATAAAATAATAATGATATAAGTATTAAGAATAACATGCCCAAGCGCACTGACATAAAAAAAATCCTCATCATAGGCTCAGGCCCGATTATCATCGGGCAGGCGTGCGAGTTCGACTACTCCGGCGCTCAGGCGTGCAAGGCGCTTAAGGAGGACGGGTACGAGGTGGTGCTTGTCAACTCCAACCCTGCGACCATTATGACAGACCCTGCGCTCGCTGACAGGACTTACATCGAGCCTATAACCCCTGAGTTCGTTGCCATGATAATCGAACGCGAGCGTCCTGACGCGCTCCTTCCTACAATGGGCGGCCAGACCGCGCTGAATACCGCCGTTAGACTCGATGAGATGGGCGTGCTCGACAAATACGGGGTCGAGCTAATCGGCGCAAAGATACCTGCCATAAAAAAGGCCGAGGACAGGGAGCTTTTCAAACGCGCCATGCAGAAGATAGGATTGAATGTGCCGAGGAGCTTTGTGGCAAAGAACCTCCGGCAGGCCCGCGATGCAATGGCAGGCATGGGTTTTCCTTTGATACTGAGGCCGTCCTTTACGCTCGGAGGCACTGGCGGCGGCATAGCCTATAACATGGAGGAATACGAAGCCCTCGTGCGCTCCGGCCTTGACGCAAGCCCGGTCAGCGAGGTCTTGATAGAAGAATCCGTCATAGGCTGGAAGGAATTCGAGCTTGAGGTGATGAGGGATAAGAACGACAATGTCGTGATTGTCTGCTCCATCGAAAACTTCGACCCCATGGGCGTTCACACAGGGGATTCGATTACCGTGGCCCCGGCCCAGACCCTCACTGACAAGGAATACCAGCTCATGAGGGACGCGGCAATTAAGATTATCCGGGAAATCGGGGTTGACACAGGCGGCAGCAACATCCAGTTCTCCGTAAACCCGGAGAACGGCGGGCTCTATGTGATTGAGATGAACCCGAGGGTTTCGAGGTCATCGGCCCTCGCAAGCAAGGCTACCGGATTCCCCATTGCAAAAATCGCGGCAAAGCTCGCTGTCGGCTACACGCTTGACGAGCTCCCGAACGACATCACAAAGAAGACCCCGGCGTGCTTTGAGCCTTCCATTGACTATGTGGTGGTCAAGGTTCCGAGGTTCGCCTTTGAAAAATTCCCGTCAGCGGACTCTACGCTCACCACGCAGATGAAGTCGGTTGGCGAGGCCATGGCAATAGGCCGCACCTTCAAGGAGGCCATGCACAAGGCACTGAGGTCCCTTGACACGGGTTCGAGCGGTTTTGAGAAAAAAATACGCGCTTCGAGAAACGAACCTGCCCTTAAGCCCACAGAGGCCGAGCTTGACGAAATCAAGGCAATGCTCAAGACCCCAAGGCCAGAGAGGCCGTGGTACATATGCGAGGCAATGCGGGCAGGCATGGGCGTTGATGAAATCCACATTCTCACCAAAATTGACAGATGGTTCCTCAACAACCTGAAAGACATAGTTGAGCTTGAGCAGGGCGTGTTCTGGCAGGCGAAGTCAACAGGCGTGCTCGACGCCGTGCTCCTAAGAAGGGCAAAGGAGGCCGGGTTTTCATACAAGATGCTCGCCTCTCTCACGGGCAAGACAGAGGCGGAACTTAGGAATACGGCCTCGTGTTCAGGCATTGAGCCTGTATACAAGACCGTTGACACATGCGCCGCCGAGTTCGAGGCATATACGCCGTATCTTTATTCCACCTACGAAATGCCGTTCTATAATATTTCTGACTCAGGGAAAAAAGCCGCTTGCGAATCCGCACCCACGAAAAAGAAGAAGGTCGTCATACTCGGAAGCGGCCCTAACAGGATAGGGCAGGGCATAGAGTTCGACTACTGCTGCGTGCACGCGAGCTTCGCGCTGAGGGATGAGGGCTTTGAGTCCATAATGGTCAACTGCAACCCTGAGACCGTGTCAACCGACTATGACACATCCGACAGGCTTTATTTCGAGCCGCTGACATTCGAGGATGTGATGAACATCGTGGAAAAGGAAAGACCCTACGGCGTTATCGTTCAGCTCGGGGGCCAGACGCCCTTGAAGCTCTCCGTGGCGCTCGAAAAGGCCGGCGTCCGGATACTCGGCACTCCGTCTGATTCGATTGACGAGGCAGAGGACAGGGAAAGGTTCGACTCCCTGCTTGAAAGGCTTAAGCTTAAAAGGCCCAAGAGCGGGATCGCCCGCTCGATTGACGAGGCTGTAAGGGTGGCAGGCTCCATCGGATACCCTGTCATGGTGAGGCCGTCTTATGTGCTCGGGGGCAGGGCCATGGAAATCGTCTATAACGAGACGAAGCTCATCGCCTACATGATTAGGGCGGTCGAGGCCTCGCCGGAACACCCGGTGCTCGTTGACAGGTTTTTGGAGAACGCGACCGAGGTTGATGTTGACTGCATAAGCGACGGGGAGACCTTTGTCATAGGCGGCATAATGGAGCATATCGAGGAGGCCGGTGTGCACTCAGGCGATTCGGCGTGTTCTCTGCCCGCATATTCTCTTGACTCTGAGATGCTTAATGAGGTAAGAAGGCAGACGCGGCTTATGGCAATGGCCCTTAAGGTAAAGGGCCTAATGAATGTCCAGTTCGCCGTGAAGGACAAGAACATCTATGTCCTTGAGGTCAACCCAAGGGCGTCGAGGACTATCCCGTTCGTGAGCAAGGCCACGGGCGTGCCTCTGGCAAAGCTCGCGACAAAAATCATGGCCGGGAAAACCCTGAAGCAACTCGGTTTCACCGAGGAGGTCGCCTTGCCCTATATCGCCGTAAAAGAGGCGGTATTCCCGTTCATCAAGTTTCCAGGCGTGGATACTCTTTTGGGCCCTGAGATGAAGTCAACCGGAGAGGTGATGGGCATTGGGTATGACTTTGGGACCGCCTTTGCCAAGGCCCAAATCGCCGCGGGCAACCACCTGCCCGCCGGAGGGACAGTATTCATAAGCGTCAGGGACGAGGACAAGCCTGGGATTGCGGCTGTTGCGAAAGAGCTTTCCAAGTCCGGGTTTAAAATCATAGCTACAGCCGGGACAGCGCGCTTCCTTACGAGCAGCGGCATTCAGGCAGAGCATGTGCTTAAGGTCATGGAGGGAAGACCTAATATAGTTGATAAGATAAAGAGCCGGGAGGTTGATATGGTCATAAACACATCCTTCGGAGAGAAGAGCGTGGCTGATTCTTATTCCATCAGGAGGACATCGCTCGACTTCGGGCTCCCGTACTTCACCACCGTAGCCGCGGCAAAGGCCGCGGCAGAGGGCATTAAGGCCATGTCAAAGGGCGGCCTCGGTGTAAAGACCCTGCAGGAATACCACTGCGAGCTTAAAAAGAAAGACGCGGCCGCCGTTTGATGGGCAAGACAGAGAGGACAAAACAGCGCAAAGGCCGATGCCTTAGACCCTAATATATGCGGAAAATCATAAAATCATTAGGCATAGTCTTCGGCGACATCGGGACAAGCCCCATATACACCCTCACGGTAATCTTCCTTTTCACAAAGCCGACAGAGGAAAATGTGGTCGGCATCCTCTCCCTCATCGTCTGGACGATTATAACGCATGTAACCGTAGAGTACGCGTGGCTTGCGATGAAGCTGAGCAAAAAAGGCGAGGGGGGCACTATCGTCCTCAAGGAACTACTGGCCCCCTACTTGAAGACAGGCAGGCAGGCTGCGGTCGTTACCGTACTCTCCTTCATAGCAATATCACTGTTCGTAGGCGACGGGGTTATCACCCCTGCCATAAGCATATTAAGCGCCGTTGAAGGCACTCTTCTTATCCCAGGGCTTGAAAATACGAGCCAGGGGACGCTTATAGCGATAGCGGGCGTTATTGCGGTGGCCCTCTTTGCAGTGCAGAAAAAGGGCACCGAGAAGGTAGCATGGGCCTTCGGCCCCATAATGGTCGTGTGGTTTCTCGCCCTCGCGGTCTCCGGCATAGCATCCATTTATTATGCCCCTTCGGTATTCAGGGCAATAAACCCTTATTACGGGATAAAGTTCATTTTCAACAACGGCTTTGCGGGCTTTCTTGTGCTGAACGAGGTCATCCTGTGCGCAACAGGCGGGGAGGCTCTATACTCGGATATGGGTCATTTGGGCAGGATACCGATTGTAAAGGCATGGAACTTCGTATTCGTGGCGCTCATCCTGAATTACTTGGGCCAGGGCGCCTTCATCATCACGCATCCGGGCGCCAAGAATGT
>CAYIRV010000048.1:0-9094 GCA_964365865.1 uncultured Thermodesulfobacteriota bacterium
GTCTTCGGCTACTACATAGCGGTCACCAAGGCCAACCTCCGGGATATACCGGAGGATTACATAAGAAAACAAACCCTCGTTAACGCCGAGCGCTACATAACGGCTGAACTTAAGGAGTGGGAGGAGAAGATACTCACTGCCGGGGAAAAGGCGAGGGCGTTAGAGGCAGGGCTTTATTCAGAGGTACTGAACGGGATTTGCGCATATACCGGAAGGATACAGAAGACGGCAGGGCAACTTTCCCTTATTGACGTTATCGCCTCGTTTGCCGATGTGTCCGATGAAATGGGATACACAAGGCCGGAGGTAAACGAGTCAGACGAGATAGTCATCGTTAACGGAAGGCACCCTGTCATAGAGGCGGCCATGAGAGGGGATTTTGTGCCCAATGACCTGAGGCTCGACTGCAAGGAAAACAGGCTCCTCCTCATAACAGGGCCGAACATGGCGGGGAAATCCACCTATCTGAGGCAAAGCGCGCTCATAGTGCTCATGGCCCAGACAGGGTGCTTTGTCCCGGCCTCAACGGCCGCCATCGGCGTGGTTGTCAGGATATTTACGTGGGTCGGCGCATCAGACGACCTGATGGGCGGCAGGTCAACCTTCATGGTGGAGATGAGCGAGACCGCTAACATCCTCAATAACGCTACATCCAAAAGCCTGATTATCCTTGATGAGATAGGCAGGGGCACATCCACATTCGACGGGCTCTCCATCGCGTGGGCGGTCGCGGAGCACCTGCACGACAGCCCCATGCTCAAGACTAAGACCATCTTTGCCACACACTACCACGAGCTTACCGAGCTTACCTTGACAAAGGAAAGCGTCAAAAACTATAATATGGCTGTTAAGGAACATAACGGCAAGATAATTTTTTTGAGGAAGGTCCTGCCGGGCGGCGCGAGCAGGAGCTACGGCATACATGTGGCCGAGCTCGCAGGGCTTCCGCGCGAGGTAATCGCGAGAGCCGGGGAAATCCTTAAAAACCTTGAAAAAGGTGAGCTTAACGAGGCCGGGATGCCGCGACTTGCCCAGAAAACCGGAGCCGCAGACACGCAGGACGCCGGCGAGGGAGAGGCGCAACAGATGAGCCTCCTCGGAGAAAAAGACCCTGTGCGCGACGAGCTCAGGCGCATCGTCGTCGAAAGGACTACGCCTCTTGAGGCGCTTGATGCGCTTGAGAGCCTGAAGGAGATGATTAAAAGCTGAAGATGCCTTTCGCATATAACTGTTCAACCCGCCTCATTGCGCTTATTTCGGCATTGACCGCGGTATTCTTGTCGCTGCCGGCCCATGCGTTGCCGAAGTCTCCCAAGGCGGCGGTAACATCGATAAAACACTGGTCAAACCCGGACTATACGAGGGTTGTCGTAAACCTGAGCGAAGGCGCATCCTACACGCACAAGCTCATTGAAAAAGACGCCTCGATAAACAAGCCGAGGCGGCTTTATATTGATATCGCCGACGCGTCGCTGCCGACAAGCGCAGAAAAATCCATCCACATAAACGACGGCCTCCTTAAAGACGCCCGCGCCGGGCAGTTCTCCCCGGATACCGTGCGCGTGGTGTTAGACATAGAGTCCATTCAGGACTATAAGGTTTTCCCGTTGAGCGACCCGTTCAGGATAGTCGTGGATGTGACAGGCGAGAAGGCCGGGGCTGCGCTTAAGGATGATGACGCCCCATTAAAGGCGGCGGATGCCAAAGGGGAGACAAAGGCCGGGGCCGTAATGCCCAAGGCTGACGGCCGTGATGCGGCCCCGTTGGCAGCTCTGAAAAAGCGCCGTATAAGGATTGTCCTTGACCCTGGCCACGGCGGAAAGGACCCCGGGGCCATCGGCAGACGGGGGCTTAAGGAAAAGGATGTAACGCTTAAACTCTCGAAGATGCTGAGGGACAGGCTATCAAAGAATATAAAGGCAAGCAGCATCATAACCACGAGGGACACCGACGAATTCATACCGCTCGAGGAGAGGACCGCCATAGCCAACAAGAATGACGCCGACCTCTTTGTTTCCATCCATATAAACGCGAGTCCGAGAAGGAGCGCGAGCGGCATAGAGACCTATATCCTGAACATCGCCGGCGACGAAGATGCGAGAAGGGTGGCCGAAAGGGAGAACGCCACGAGCAGGAAGGCGGTGGACGACCTCGAATACATCCTCACCGACCTCATGAAGACGGCCAAGACCAACGACAGCGTTCTCCTTGCCACCGCGGTAAACGGAAATGTCGTTAATTCACTCGGCTCCAAATACAGCGGGGTAAAGTCCAACGGGGTCAAGGGCGCCCCCTTTTATGTGCTTGTGGGCACGAGGATGCCGGCTATACTCGTGGAGGTCTCCTTCATCAGCAATCCCGTGGACGAGAAGCGCCTGAGGGACTTAAAATACCTGAATGCCGTAGCCGACGGCATATCAAAGGGCATCATAGAGTATCTGAAGAACGGGAAGCAAGGCGTTTAGGCACACTTATGATGTTCCACAGCACACTCCTTGAAACCCTGCACGAAAAAAAAACCGGCCTCATCCCGGCTGTGAAAGACTACCTTTCAGTATGCTGGGCCGAGCTGAGGGAGACCCATATAGCCTCCAAAAAGGGCTTTTCCTTATGCTCGGCGTATACGCTCGTCATAGACGACCTTATAAAGACACTTTTCAGCATAAAGTCAGCTGAGCTTGGGCTTGAGGACGAGGTAGCCCTTGTAGCCCTCGGAGGCTATGGCAGGGCCGAGCTTAACATTCGCTCCGACATAGACCTCATGCTCCTTTACAAAGAAAGTATTACGCCAAAGGTCGAAGACCTTACTCAGCAGCTGCTCTACATACTCTGGGACACCGGGCTTGACATGGGGTTCAGCATCAGGTCCCTTGATGAGTGTCTGACGCTCGCCGGTCAGGACTTGAAGACCCTTACGGCACTGCTCGACAGGCGGCTTCTCATGGGCAGCAGCGGCCTGTATTCCGCGCTTTCGGAGGCTATTGAGAAGCGGCTCCTTTCAAGGACAGGCAGAGACAAGTTCGTAAAGGCCAAACTCGAAGAAAGAAAGGAACGGCACGAAAAGTACGGGGGTTCCGTCTATATGCTCGAGCCGAATATAAAGGAAGGCGAGGGGGGTCTCCGTGACATGCACAGCGCGCTCTGGGTTACAAGGGCCTGGGGCAGGAAGGCAGGCGAACCTCTCGCATCAGGGCTTCTCTCGGAGCGCGAAAGGACGACCCTCTTGAGTTCCGTTGATTTTCTCTTATGGGTGAGAAATGAGCTTCACTTCGCCACAGGCAGGAAGACGGACCAATTGAGCTTCGACCATCAGGAGAAGGCCGCAACGCTTCTCGGATTCGAGAAGACAGAGCACACGCTCGCGGTCGAGGCGTTTATGCGCCAGTACTACATGCACGCGTCCAACATAAGCCATTACACCGGGCTTATGATATCGAGGTCGCTTCACGCCGGCCTGCGGCCGGCACAGGCATGGCCGTCAAAAAGAACCGAGGCCGATGAGTCATATCAGCTCTCAGGGGGCGTTCTCTCGCTCAAGAAGACCGATGAGGGGCTAAACGACCCCATGAAGGTGATAAAGGCTTTTGAGCTTGTGCAGAGGCACGGCGCGGAGCTCGACCAGACCATAAGGGACAGGATACTTTTATACCTCGAAACAGCCGGCACGGAACTGACGGCGTCGAAAGAGGCGGCAAGGACATTCATGGACATCCTGAGGGGAAAGGACATATTCAGGACCCTGTCCATGATGCACTCCATCAAGTTCCTTAACAGGTTCATACCGGAGTTCGGGGAAATATGCTGCCGCGTCCAGCATGACCTTTACCACATCTACACGGTTGACATACACACCCTTTTTGCCGTCAGGGAGCTCGAGAGGCTGAAAGGCCGGTACAAGCAGGACCATTCGCTCCTCTCCAATATATTCGAGGAGCTGAAAAACCCTGAAGTTCTCTATCTTGCCGTGCTTTTTCACGATATAGGGAAGGCGCGGGGCAAGGGCCATGCCGAGAAAGGGGCTGGGATGGCCGCGGAGATATGCTCGAGGCTGGGCATTGCGGAAGACGACGCCAACACCGTCCGCTTTCTCGTAAAGAACCATCTCCTCCTTGCGGATACCGCGCAGTATAGGGACCTGCATGACGAAAAACTCATAATTGATTTTGCCCGGACCGTGGGCGACATGGAAAGGCTTAACCTGCTTTACCTCCTCACTTTCGCGGATGTGCGCGCAGTCGGGCCTGATGTATGGACCCAGTGGAAGGCGGCGCTATTTCAAGAGCTTTACTTCAATGCCATCACAGTGCTCGATAGAGGCACATTCGAGGTCGAGGATGCGGCGTCAAAGGTTGAAAGGACGCGCCTCAAGGTCTCTGAAATCCTCGCCATTGAGTCCGTGGGCAAGGATGATATAGACGAATACTTCGCGCTCCTTCCGCACAAGTATTTCCTGTCGAACCCGGCCTCGCGCATTGCGTCGCACCTTATGCTCCTCCGGGAGGCGTCGGGCAGGCCATACCTTATAAAGGCCCGTCAGGACATGGAAAGGCAGTACACGGAGCTCGTCATAACCACACACGATGTCCACGGGCTTTTCTCCATGATAACCGGCGTCATGGCCGCTAATAACATTGACATACTCGGGGCCCAGATAAACACCCTCAAAAACGGCGTAGTGCTCGATATACTTCAGGTCGTCAGTCCGGCAAGGGGGCTCATAGAGGACGAGCACAAGCTTAAAAAAATCGAGGCCGACCTCTCGGATGTGATTACCGGCAGGGTGCAAGTGGACACGCTTGTTCGGAGGAGAAAGCCCTCCATCCTCGACAGCAGGCCCAAGCCCAAGGTGCCGGCAAGGGTTTATTTCGACAACGAGGTGTCGGACTACTACACTGTCCTTGATGTCCACGCGCAGAACAGGATTGGGCTCCTCTATGACATAACCTCAACGCTCGCGAGAAACGGCTTATATATACACATTGCCAAGATTTCCACAAAAGGGGATGAGGCCGCGGACATCTTTTATATAAAAGACATCTTCGGCCAGAAGATATTTTATCAGGAAAAACTCGCTCAGGCCGCCATCGAGCTTAAGGGCATAATCACCCGGCAGGCCCCCGCGGCCACTGGTTCATAGTGAGCATGGCCGGCGATTCAAAAGGAGATGCGCTCTTGGATGAGTTCATCCAACACATAGTGGTCGAAAAGGGTCTTTCCATGAATACGGCCTCTGCCTACAGACATGACATCGCAAGGTTTGCCGGGCATCTTAAGAGCAGGAAAAAAGGCCCGCTGGCCGCGTCTCCCGATGACATCGCCTCTTTTCTCGCTCTTCTCATGGATTCAGGGCTGTCGGTAAGGTCGTATACGAGGGCATTGATAGCCGTACGGGCATTTTACAGGTATCTGGTATTGACAAAAAGGCTCAAGGAACCGCCCTCATCAGAGATATCCATTCCGAGATTCGCCGGCAGGCTGCCGGATTTTTTAAGCATTCAGGATGTAGACATGCTGCTCTCCGCGCCTGATGTAAAAACCCCTTTGGGGCTTAGGGACAAGGCCATGCTTGAGCTCTTGTACGCCACAGGTTTGAGGGTATCCGAGCTGATAAGCCTCAGACTCAACGATGTCAATCTTCAGAAAGGCTATGTTACCGCGCTTGGGAAAGGCGGCAAGGAGCGGGCCGTGCCCATAGGGGACGCGGCAATGCACTGGGTCAAACGCTTTATGGAGGAAGGCAGGCGGCTCTTACTCAAAAACAGGACATCCGCATACCTTTTCATCACAGGGCGCTCAGGGAGGATGACCAGGCAGAACTTCTGGCTTGTCATAAAGAACGCCGCGGTCAGGGCCGGCATAGACACTCAGAGGGTCAAGCCCCACGCGCTAAGGCATTCCTTTGCAACGCATCTCTTGGAGAGAGGGGCGGATCTAAGACTCGTTCAGGCTATGCTCGGCCATGCCGACATATCAACCACCCAGATATATACGCATGTTACGAAAGGCACCCTTAAGAGGCTTCACAAGGCAAAACACCCGCGCGGATGATTGACTTGACATAATATCCATTATGCGACAAATGATGGTTTAGGTATTTCTGCCTGCATTTAATCAATGAGTGAAATTATATAATGTTTTAAAGTAATTACGCAGATTAGCTTATAAGTAATGGCAGGTTCTATGTCTGAGTCAAGGGTTCTTTAAAATCGCCATGACGCTTTCAAGGAGTTCGGTCTTAGTGAGAGGTTTTTTCATTACCTTTGTGTCATGCTTTATAAACATGGAAAGCGCCTCCATCTCTCCGTAGAGGTCTCCTGTTATAAAAAGGAACTTATCCTTGAGTAATGGGTATTTTTTTATCGCCTCTTTGCAAAAGTCAATGCCGTCGAGTTTGGGCATGTTGATGTCAACTATAACGAGGTCAAAAGACCCCTTTTCGAGCTGTTCAAGACCCTCTATGCCGTTGCCGGCAATTGTAGCGTTGTATCCTTGCATGGAAAGAAGCTCCCTGAAGGATTCCCTTATCACCTCCTCGTCGTCAACAATGAGTATCTTCTTCTGTTCCGCTGTCATTCGGGATGAATAAGCCGTTTTTTAGCCCTTTCGGATATTATAGATTATTCCCTGCAATTTTTCAACAAGCATAGCGAGCGAATTAAAATCGTAAGATTCCCTACTTGTCAAATTTCCAGCGGCTTTATGCCGGGGATTTGAACGGCTCATTCAAGTATGACATTCGTAAGCGTCTTTTTGACGCTGGGTATAGCCTGAATCTTGCTTATGACCACATCCCCGAGCACCTTGAAGTTGGAGGCCGCGACAAGGGCTATAAGGTCATAAGGCCCTGTAACAATGCGGGCCTCCTCAACGCCCCCTATCTTTAAGAGCTTTTCCATTACCTCCCTTGACCGGGCGTGCTCGCATTCTATAAACACATACGCCTCAACCGCCATAAACGCCTCCTTTAATTAAGAGAAAAGCGGGCTGTTTCTCAACCCGCTTTTCATTATACCACACTGAAACTTAATTGAAGTCAGGCTGCGCTGTCGTATCCGTTGACAGCGGAAGCTCAGGGATTTGGACCCTTGGTTGAACGCCTGTAAGAGACCTGAGAAATCCGGCAATGGACGCGGACTCCTCATCCGTCAGCTTTATGTTAAGCTGTTTTTCGCCCATAATCCTTACTGCCTCCTCGAGCCGCCAGACTTTCCCGTCATGAAAATACGGGTATGTCAGGGCAACATTCCTCAAAGATGCCACCCTGAACATGTTCCTGTCGGCCTCGTTCTTTGTTACATTATATCTCCCGCCGTCGCTTCCATAGTCAAACCGCTGGAACGACCCGCCGCCGACCCCAACGCCATTATGGCACCCCACGCAGCCCTTTTCAACGAACATCTCAAGTCCCTTTTTCTCATCAGATGTAAGCGCCGCGCCGTCCCCTTTAAGGTATTTATCGAACCGGGACGGAGTAAGCAACGTCCTTTCAAACGCCGCGATGGCCTTTGCTACATTGTCATAATTGAGCGGCTTTTCATCATCCTTGAATGCCTTTTTGAAGAGCACGGCATAAGCCGGTATTGAGTTGAGCCTGTTGATGACAAGCTCCTCTGTCGCGGCCATCTCTCTGGGATTGAGTATCGGTCCTTTTGCCTGTTCCTCCACATCCTTTGCCCTTCCGTCCCAGAACTGAGAGCCAAGCACAGCCGCGTTCAGCACGGTCGGGGAGTTACGAGCGCCGATTTGCCATTTATGCCCTATTGATGTAGGGAGGTTATCAACCCCGGCAGAGGCAAGGTTGTGGCATGTATTGCAGCTTATGACCCCGCTTTTTGAAAGCCTCGGTTCAAAAAATAAAAGCCTGCCGAGCTCGACCTTGGCCGGGTTCATGGAATTTTCAGGGTTTACAGCTGCCTTTGGCAACGGCTTGAAATGCCCCCTGAGCGTTTTCTCAGTCAAATCCCCTGCAAGAGAAGACGCGGAGCAAATAAGCGTAAGCGCGATAAGGAAACCAAATGCTTTTTCCTTCATTATCTTGCCTCCTTTCTTTTATGCAGATATTTTCGATGCCGCCTGCCGGTCAAAGCCCTGCGCTAATTTGCCTTTGAGAGTATCTCGGCCGCGGCTTTCTTTATAGCCGTAACGCTTGCTGGTTTTAGAATGTATCTGAGCGAGTTTTCCCTGAAAAACGATATGCGGCCTGCATCAGCAGAGCCTGTGAAGAACAGGAACCTGCCTTTTATGTTCGGATAAGCAACGCACGCCTTTTTGTAAAAATCTATGCCGCTCAAACCCGGCATGTCAACATCGCTGACTATAAGGGCGTAGTATCCATTTTCAAGAAGGCCCAATGCCTCGTTGCCGTCCCGCGCAATCGTAACAAGGCCTTCATCGTCAAGTATTATCTTGAGCAGTTCGGATATCATGTCGTCATCGTCAACAACAAGTATCTTCTCATTCCACAGGTCTTTAAGGGACTTTATTTTTTCAAGTTTGCCTCTGAGATGCGGCCTTTCGCCGACATACCTCTCGATTCTCTTTTTGTGCTGCTGTATGCCTGAGACCGCCTGTATATATTCAGGTCTGAGGCCCTTAAGCAGGCTCAGGACAAAAAGGAAGATGTCGTTCCATTCGGAATACTCGCTCTCAATGATGCAGTCAATAAGGGCATCTTCCGTTGTGGCGCCCCGGTCAAGCATTCCCGTGGCCTCAAGACAGATGGCTTTCAGCCTGTCCCTCGTTTGGTCGTCAAGCGTTACCTCATGCGAAACGTTTGTTTCCTCAAGCATGGCCGCGGCCTTCTTCATTATATTCAAGTGGGCCGATTCATCGAGAGAAAGCCGCTTAAGAAGCATTACCAACTCGTTGTTGTCTCCATGCGTCTCAAAAAACCCCGCGGCCCTTGAGTAAAACGAACCGGCAAGGCCCTCAATATTAATGAGCCAGTTAACGATTTCTTTTGTGCTATTCATAACGGATTAAGAAGCATGATGCTATATGTTATATTATTCCTACAACAATATGATTTATGAAGAGAAATGGTGCCCCCGAGACGATTCGAACGTCCGGCACACGGATTAGGAATCCGTTGCTC